>JBAPYC010001117.1:0-3801 GCA_049284535.1 Streptosporangiaceae bacterium | reverse complement strand
GGCCTGGCCCGGGCTTCCGTCGCCGGATCGGCCGCGCCGCCGTCCCTGCAGGCCGAGCTGCTGGCCGGGATCGACAACTGGCTGGCCACACCGGCCGACTGACAGCCGGGCCGGCCGGGTGGCCGGGACCGCAGGGGGCCAGGACGGCAGGGTGGCCGGCGCAGCGACATACCGGCGCCGCGCAATACCGGTCGCGGCGGATACCTGCACACGGAATACCGGAGCAGCGGATAGGCTTGAGGACCTAAGGCGTTGATCCGGCTATCACCGGGGAGCCTCCGGAAGAAAGGGCCGCGCCGCCGGCGCGGCCTGACTAGAACCGGGCGGGTTCGGCCCGTCATAGCCGGCTGACGAGCGGTCGCGGGCGCGGTGCCGGGAACGGCGCACGCCAGCGGCAAGCGAGGTGGTACCGCGGTATGCCCGCACGGGAGCGGGCGTGTCGTCCTCGTGGCAGCGCTAACTAACGAGCCGCGAGGACCAACCGATGGCCGCCTATCCGCGTACCGCCGACAGCGATGTACCGGCCCAGCCCAATTTCCCCGCCCTCGAGCAGGACGTGCTCGGGTACTGGCAGGAGCACGACACCTTCCGCGCCTCCATCGCGCAGCGGACGGCCGACCGCGAGTTCGTGTTCTACGACGGCCCGCCGTTCGCCAACGGGCTGCCCCACTACGGGCACCTGATCACCGGCTACGTCAAGGACGTGGTGCCGCGGTTCCGGACCATGCAGGGGTACCGGGTGGAGCGCCGGTTCGGCTGGGACTGCCACGGGCTGCCCGCCGAGGTCGAGGCCGAGCGGCTGCTCGGCATCTCCGGCAAGACCGACATCATGGCCATGGGCATCGAGAAGTTCAACCAAGCCTGCCGCGAGTCGGTGCTGCGCTACACCCACGAGTGGCAGGACTACGTGACCCGGCAGGCCCGCTGGGTGGACTTCAGCCACGACTACAAGACCCTGGACACGCCCTACATGGAGAGTGTCATGTGGGCGTTCCGGCAGCTGTGGGACAAGGGCCTGGTCTACCAGGGCTTCAAGGTGCTCCCCTACTGCTGGCGGTGCGAGACCCCGCTGTCCAACCACGAGCTGCGGATGGACGACGACACCTACGCCGAACGTCACGACCCCTCGGTCACCGTGCGCTTCAAGCTGGAGACCGGGGAATGGCTGCTGGCCTGGACGACGACCCCGTGGACCCTGCCGTCCAACCTGGCCTGCGCGGTCGGCGCGGACATCAGCTACATGATCGCGGAAAAGGACGGCGAGCGGTACATCCTGGCCCGGGACCGGCAGGCCGCCTACGAGCGGGAGCTGGAAGGCGCGGCCGTGGTCGGCACGCTGACCGGCGCGGAACTGGCCGGGCGCCGCTACCAGCCGCTGTTCGGTTACCTGGCCGACGCCGGGCGGTTCGGCACCGGCGACGCGTTCCGGGTCATCACCTCCGACGACGTCACCACCGAGGACGGCACCGGCGTGGTGCACATGGCCCCGGCCTACGGCGAGGCCGACGCCGCGGCCTGCAACGAGGCCGGGATCCCGACCGTGCTGACCGTGGACGACCAGGGCCGGTTCACCTCCCTGGTCCCGGACTTGCAGGGCCAGCATGTGTTCGACGCCAACGCGCCGATCACGGCCAAGCTGCGCGAGCAGGGCGACCTGGTCCGCCAGGAGAGGCACACCCACTCCTACCCGCATTGCTGGCGGTGCCGGAACCCGCTCATCTACAAGGCCGTGACCAGCTGGTTCGTGGCCGTGAGCACGTTCCGGGACCGGATGGTCGAGCTGAACAAGCAGATCACCTGGGTGCCGGGGCACGTCAAGGACGGGCAGTTCGGCAAGTGGCTGGCGGGCGCCAGGGACTGGTCGATCAGCCGGAACCGGTTCTGGGGCTCGCCTATCCCGGTGTGGCAGAGCGACAACCCCGAATACCCCCGGACCGACGTGTACGGGTCGCTGGACGAGCTCGAGCGGGACTTCGGCGTGCGCCCGGACGACCTGCACCGGCCGGCCATCGACGAGCTGACCCGGCCCAACCCGGACGACCCGACCGGCCAGTCCGTCATGCGCCGGGTGCCCGAGGTGCTGGACTGCTGGTTCGAGTCCGGGTCGATGCCGTACGCGCAGGTGCACTACCCGTTCGAGAACCGCGAGTGGTTCGACAGCCACTACCCGGGCGACTTCATCGTGGAGTACATCGGCCAGACCCGCGGCTGGTTCTACACGCTGCACGTGCTGGCCACGGCGCTGTTCGACCGGCCGGCCTTCCGCTCCTGCGTGAGCCACGGCATCGTGCTCGGCAACGACGGCGCCAAGATGTCCAAGAGCCTGCGGAACTACCCGGACGTGAACGAGGTCTTCGACACGTTCGGCTCGGACGCTATGCGCTGGTTCCTGATGAACAGCCCGGTTCTTCGCGGCGGCAACCTGGTCGTCACTGAGCAGGGCATCAAGGAGGCCGTTCGGCATTCGATTTTGCCCCTGTGGAATAGTTACTACTTCTTCGCCCTGTACGCCAACGCCGAGTCCTACACCGCCCGGCCGTCGGCGGGCAGCGAGCACGTGCTGGACCGGTACATCCTGGCCAAGACCCGGATCGCGGTGGCCGAGATGGAGCTGCTGCTCGACTCCTACGACATCGGCGGCGCGTGCCAGGTGCTGCGGGACCACCTGGAGGTCCTGACCAACTGGTACATCCGGCGGTCGCGGGCCCGGTTCTGGGCCGGTGAGCGGGCCGCGCTCGACACCCTGTACACGGTGCTCGAGGCCGTGTGCCGGGCCGCGGCCCCGCTGCTGCCGCTCACCGCCGAGGCGATCTGGCGCGGGCTGACCGGCGGGGAGAGCGTGCACCTGACGTCCTGGCCGGAGCTGGTGAGCTGGCCGCCCGAGGGCGGGCTGACCTCGGCGATGGACCTGGTCCGGACGGTGTGCAGCACCGCGCTCGGGCTGCGCAAGGCGCACCAGCTGCGGGTCCGGCTGCCGCTGGCGTCGCTGACCATCGCCCACCCGCAGGCGGCCACGCTGGCCCCGTTCAGCGAGCTGATCGCCGAGGAAGTCAACGTCAAGACGGTCGAGCTGGCCGCCGACCCGGCCAGCCTGGGCACGTTCGAGCTGGCCGTCAACCCGCGGGTACTCGGGCCGCGGCTCGGCAAGCAGGTGCAGGAGGTCATCCGCAACGTCAAGGCGGGGGCATGGTCCCAGTCCGGTGAGGTGGTCACCGCGGCCGGGGTCGAGCTGCAGCCGGGTGAGTACGACCTCAAACTGGTCGCCGCCGATCCCGGCTCGACCTCGGCGCTGCCTGGCGGGACCGGGCTGATCGCGCTGGACGTGACGCTCACCCCGGAACTGGCCGCCGAAGGCACCGCCCGCGACGTGGTCCGGGTCGTGCAGCAGGCCCGCCGCGAGGCCGGCCTGGACGTGTCCGACCGGATCGCGCTGGTGCTCGGGGCGGACGGCGCGGTGGCCGACGCGATCCGCGCGCACGCCGGGTTCGTTTCCGCGGAGACGCTGGCGGTCGACCTGGACGTCCAGCCGGCCGCCGCGGTCAGCGGCGAGACCCAGCCGGCCGGCGACGGGTCGGTCGTGGTCAGCCTGACCCGGGCCTCCGGCGAGCGGTAGCGGCCACCGCCAGTACTCACGATCAGGCCGAACGGAGCTGGTGCTCGCCGTCACGGCGATCGTGCGTGCGGGCTTTGCCGGCAGTTCGCGGTGCTCTGACGCGCCAAACTGCCGGCAAAGCGGGGTGGGCTGGGGCGAGCAGAGCACCCATCAGTATCGCTGCGCGCTTCTAAGGAACCGAGTAAACC
>JBAPYC010001116.1:0-4271 GCA_049284535.1 Streptosporangiaceae bacterium | reverse complement strand
GCTTCAGCCGGTCCGGCCGCTGCCCACCGCGGCCGTGGGCGCGATCTGCCTGGCCGCGGCCGTGCTGGTGGCCGTGCCGGTCACGCTGCTGTTCCTGTGAGCTTGTTGTTACTGGGCCTGTCTTATTACTGGGCCTGTCGTTACCAGGGGCCGTAGGGGCCGGAGCTGGACCTGGAGCTCCCGTTGCGCGGGAACTCCTTGACCTTGGGCCGGACGTCGGCCAGGTAGACGGCGGCAGCCACGAACGCCGCGACGGGCAGGATCGAGGTCGGTCCCACCCCGTAGACCGCCCCGGCCAGGCCGACCACGGCGGCGACGCCGGTGATGATCAGCCACAGCGGCTTGGTCCGCTTGCCGGCCGCGGGGAAGGCGTATTTGGGCCTGATGATGGCGTCCACGAAGGCCCACACCTCGACGCCGAACGCCGCCAGGCTCAGGGCCAGGAAAAAGTAGGTCAACGGGGTATATGAGGAACCGAGCACGGGATCACGCTACCTAATCGGAGCCGCTGTCTGGTGCGGCGGGCGGCATCGTCTCGCCGAAAGCGCCGGGCTCGCCGACGGAACCCGCCCGGGCAGGCGGGGTGGGCTGAGCCGCGGGCGCTGGGGTGGGAGCCGCCGGCGCTGGGGTCTGGGCCGCCGGCGTAAAGGGCTGGACCTCGTCTTCGGGGGTGTCCGCGACCTTGGCCCAGGCCTGCTTGTCGGTCCTGAGCTCGGCTGCGGCTTCCGCCTCGGCGGCGGCCTCCGCTTCGGCTTCGGCCTCTGCCTCGGCCTGCAGGACTGCCTCCATGACCTCGGCCTCGGCGCCGGGCTCCCCGGTGTCCAGGTCATCGGTCTCGGCGTCGATGTCGGCGTCCGCCGCGTTCTCCCGGCGGAATGACTCGTAGATCTCGATGAGTACCTGCTTCTGCCGCTCGGACAGGTCCGTGTCGGCCAGCAGGGCGGACCGGACACCGGAGTCGGCCGGCCGGTCATCGAGGATCCCGGCCTGCACGTAGAGCGCCTCCGCGGAAATGCGCAGGCCCTTGGCGAGCTGCTGCAGGATGTCCGCGCTCGGCTTGCGCAGGCCGCGCTCGATCTGGCTCAGGTAGGGGTTGGAGACCCCAGCTGACTGAGCCAGCTGGCGCATGGAGATCTTGGCCTGCTCCCGCTGCTCCCGGATGTATTCGCCGATCGAGTTCACATTGACCTTAGGCATGGCCCCAATCTACCCCGCGCTTGCAACTGCAAACACCCTTGCAAGCACCCCTGGGCGAGTCAGGCCGGGATGGCGGGAAGCGGGCCGGACGCTAGCCCCGCGCGCCCTGGCCGGCCGCCAGTCTCAGGTGCTCGCGGGCGAAGGCCAGCGACTCGGCCAGGATGGCCAGCCGGTCCTCGCGGCTGGCGGCCCGGCTGGTCTTGACCTCTGCCACGACCGCGCCGTGGTAGCCGGTCCGGACGAGGCGGCCGAGGAGTTCGGCGCAGGGCTGGGTGCCGTGGCCCGGGATCAGGTGCTCGTCGGGATTCGGGCCGCCGCCCGAGCCGGTGCCATCGGCCAGGTGCACGTGCGCCAGGCGGGGGCCGAGCTCCTCCGCCATGAGCAGGGCGTCCGATCCCGAGGCGGCGGTGTGCGACAGGTCCAGGGTGACGTGCGGGACGTCCAGCGCGGTCGGGTCCCAGTGCGGGGCGTAGGCGACCACCTCGTTGCCGCCCGCGCGCAGCGGGTACATGTTCTCCACCGCGAAGATGACGTCGGTCTCCTGGCCCATCGCGGCCAGTCCCTCCTCGAACCCGCGGGCGTACTCGCGCTGCCAGCGGAACGGGGGATGCAGGACCACCACCCGGGCGCCGACGATCTCGGCCAGGTCCTTGGCCCGGCGCAGCTTCTCCCACGGCTCGCGGCCCCACACCCGCTGGGTGAGCAGCAGGCTCGGCGCGTGCACGGACACGATGGGCAGCTGGTGGTAGTCGCGGAGCTGGCGCAGCACCTCGGCGTTCTGGCTCACCGGGTCGTTATAGACCATCACCTCGACCCCGTCGTAGCCCAGCCGGGCGGCGGCCTCGAAGCCGTCCGGGGTGCGCTCGGGGTAGACGGAGGACGTGGACAGGGCGACAGGCGGACCGGGTTCCTTTGCCGCGCCGTTCACCGTGACTCCCTCCGTTGGCTCGCTTCCAGCTTACTGAGATTGTCAGAGGCTCCGGCTAAGGTGCGGCCATGGTGAAGTCTTCGGCCGGATCCGGCTACCGGTGCGGCGAGTGCGGCTGGCAGTCCGCCAAGTGGGTCGGCCGGTGCGGGGAATGCCAGGCCTGGGGCACGGTCGAGGAGATGGGTGTGCCGCGGCTGGCCCGGGCCGGCATCCGCGGCGTCTCTGCTGGCCACCACGGGGCTGGCCACGGGGCCGCTCCGTACGGAGGCCGCGGCCGGGTGCTGACCAGCGGCGGCCCGGCCAGCACCGTGCCGGTGCCGATCGGCCAGGTGGATGCGACCGAGGCGGCCGCGCGTCCCACCGGCATGGACGAGCTGGACCGGGTGCTGGGCGGCGGCCTGATACCGGGTGCGGTCCTGCTGCTGGCGGGCGAGCCCGGCGTGGGCAAGTCCACGCTGCTGCTGGAGGCGGGCGCCCTGGTCGCCGAGACCGGGCCGGTGCTGTACGTGACCGGGGAGGAGTCGGCCGCCCAGGTGAGGCTGCGCGCGGACCGGATCGGCGCGGTCAGCGACCAGCTGTTCCTGGCCGCCGAGACCGACCTGGACGTCGTGCTCGGGCACATCGAGGCGGTCGGGCCCCGGTTGCTGATTGTCGACTCGGTGCAGACCATCACCGCCGCCGGGGTGGAGGGAGTGTCCGGCGGGGTGACCCAGGTCCGGGAGGTGGCCACGGCGCTGATCGCGGTGGCCAAGGAGCGCTCGCTGACCACCATCCTGGTCGGGCACGTGACCAAGGACGGCAGCGTGGCCGGGCCGCGCACACTGGAGCACCTGGTCGACGTGGTGCTGCACTTCGACGGCGACCGGCACTCCCAGCTGCGCATGGTCCGGGCGATGAAGAACCGGTACGGGCCCACCGACGAGGTCGGCTGCTTCGACCTGGGCGAGTACGGGCTGATCGGGCTGGCCGACCCGAGCGGGCTTTTCCTGTCCCAGCACCGCGAGCCGGTGCCAGGCACCTGCGTGACCGTCACCCTGGAGGGGCGCCGGCCGCTGCCGGCCGAGGTGCAGGCGCTGGTGGGCTTCTCCAACCTGGAGATCCCGAAGCGCACGACCTCCGGCCTGGACAACTCCCGGGTCGGCATGGTGCTGGCCGTGCTGCAGCGCCGGGCCGGGATCAAGCTCGGCAAGCAAGATGTGTACGCGGCCACCGTGGGCGGCGTCCGGCTGACCGAGCCGTCGGTGGACCTGGCCGTGGCGGTGGCGCTGGCGAGTTCGGCGGCGGACCTGAGCGTGCCGCACGGGGTGGTGGCCATCGGCGAAGTCGGCCTGGCCGGCGAGGTCCGCCGGGTGGCGGGGCTGGCCCGGCGGCTGGCCGAGGCCGAGCGGATGGGTTTCCGCCGGGCCATCGTCCCGGCGGCCTCAGGCGCACCCCTTGAGCGCGTCCAAGGCAACTCTGACGGCCTGCCCCACCAGATGGAGGTGCAGGAGGTGGAGGACGTGCGACAGGCCCTCTCGGCCGTTCTGGGCTCCGCGATCTAGGCCGGCCGCGATCTAGGTCGGCTTAGCGCACCAGCTTGAACGTGCGCACCGGGCTGGACACGCTGGCGGCCCGGGCCTGCACCTGGTAGGTGCCCGCCGGGGACGCCGATGCCAGGGTGACGCAGCCGGGCAGGCTGATGCTCCGGTTCCAGCTGACCTTCTCCTGGACCGGCACGCCGCGCTTGAGCTTGACGGTCTTGGCGGACGAGCTGCGGGCGCAGTCGGCGGAGTCCCAGATGATCCGGCCCGAGGACATGACGACCACCTGGAGCTTGGCCGGGCCGACGGCGAAGCTGCAAGCGGGCGACCCGGTGGAGACCGCGTAGATGCTGAACTTGGGGTCCTGGCGCCGGGAGTAGCTGGTCTTGCTGGTGAACAGGCTGAGCACCACCGCGCCGGGCGCACAGGCACCGCCTGGCTCCACGGTTTCCTGCGACGGCTGCCTGGCCGGGGCCGAGGTGCTCACGCCGGGCAAGGTGGCCGAGGAGCTGTCCGGGGTCCGGGAGCTGGCTGTCTTGCCGCCGGGAGCAGTCTTGCCGGGAGCGGTCTTGCCAGCGGGCAGGCCGCCGGCCAGGGCGGCTGGTGAGGTGCTGGCGGCGCTGCCG
>JBAPYC010001115.1:0-1509 GCA_049284535.1 Streptosporangiaceae bacterium | reverse complement strand
GTACCGAACGTACTCCAACATGGGCCGGGCTGTCTTGCGGCGGCTGCCCAGGGGCGGATTCGTGAACGCTCGGCTGGTGCCCATCCGGCCGTTCCCGGGAGTATGGCTGATCTCCGGGACAATGACGACCTACCGGAAGTCCGACGCCGGATACCTCACGGAGGTCGCGCTGGAGCTGACGGTGACACGACCCGAGCTGGTCTTCCGCAACCCGGAGAAGGTCGAGCAAGGCTGGGCGCAGATGCGGGCGGACCGGGCCGCGTTCGTGGAGTTCTTCGGCCGGGACGAGCTGGTCCTTCCCCCTGCGGAGGCCGCCGAACGACTCGGGGCCTACTACCGGCAGCGGCAGGAAGCCGCGCTGGCCAGCCGTCCCCGCAGGCGCCGTCCCGCGAACCTTCCCGGTCTGGACGTCCCCGCCTTCGAGCTTCCGGCCGAGCTCGCCGACGCCGGCACCATCGGGATCATCTACGACGAGACCGACGGGCTGAACTTCTATAACGAGTACGGGATGCTGCAGGACCTGTTCGGCAATCCGGGGCTTGCGGCCGACAAGCGGTACGCGGACGCGCTGCGCGGCTACCTGCGGTCGGAGAGCATCGCGCCACTGCCGTTGCAGCGCCTGGCCGCCGCCCACCCGGATACCGTGGACGCGGTGTTCCGGAAGGTCCTGCGCCAGCGGAATTTCAGCTGGGCCGAGCACGGCGAGGCACTGATGCGCCGCCGGAAGGCCTGGTACTACGAGCACGAGCTCCGTCCGGGCGTCTCGGTGATCGGCGGTCGCCTGCTCGAGCTCGCCACCGGCGGCCAATAGGGCTGGCTGCAGTCGGCCCAGTCTGGGAGATGATGCTGAGTCATGGAGCCGTATGGCCATGAATGGGGACGCAAGGGCGCGACGCTGAGCGACAAGACGGCCCGGGCGGAGTTCGGGCTGACGCAGGACGAGATCTACGCGGCGATCGACGCGGGCAAGCTGCAGTACCGGCAAGCCGCGATGCACGGGAGCCCATGGCTGCGGCTGCTCCGCCGTGAGGTCGAGGAGCTGGTCAGCACCCGGCACGGTGAGGGCTACCTCGCCGAACAGCAGGCGCGGGCGGAGCTGAAGCAGGTCAACCGGGAGCTGAAGCAGCTCCGCGCTCAGGTGGCCGCGCTCGAGGAGAGGCGATCGGTGCTGCTGGCCCAGCTCGGCGAGCAGGGTCCCAGGAAGCCAGGATGAGAACCTGGAAATTCCCGGGCTAGTGTCTTCCGGGTGGAGGTCACTGCCGAGGCGGCGCGGCGCTTTCTCGTCGCGCGTCACTTCCTGGCGCCCGCGCGTTCTGTCGCCGGAGGCCCCGACGGGGTGCTCGAGGTCTTCGAGAGGTTCGGGTCGATCCAGTTCGACCCGATCGCGGTGGCCGGCCGGAACCACGACCTCGCGCTGCACGCGCGCGTGGCCGGCTACGAACCCGCCTGGTGTGACGTGCTCTACGAACGCCGGGAGATCTTCGAGGCGACCAACAAGGCGCTCTCACT
>JBAPYC010001114.1:0-9035 GCA_049284535.1 Streptosporangiaceae bacterium | reverse complement strand
CCCTGCGGGTGTGCTGGCCGCTGGGGCTGGCCTTCGTCCGGCCCGGCGCGGCCGGGCTCGTGCTGGTCATCGTGGTCCAGTTCGGCCTGGTCACCTCCTGTGCAGTGTTCAACCCGCTGCTCGCCACCCGCCGGCTCGACCACAGCGCCCCGGACCGGGTCTCCCGCACCCTGGCCGCGTGGTCGGTCAGCAGCAGTCTGATCATTGCGGCTTTGACCGCCCTGTGGGGAGCGCTGGCCACCGCCGTCGGCCCACGCGCAGCGATCGGCGTCGCCGGCGTCCTCATCCTGGGCACGCCGCTGTTGCTGCCCCGGCACGACCGCCCGGCCCGAGCGGCCGATGACTCAGCTCCGGCCGTGCCCGCCGAGGCTTCCGGAGCCGGCTTGTGATGATTGCGGCTGGCCCGAGCCACCTGACCGCCGGTACCGTTGAAGGTGACGGGCAACCAGTCGGCCAAGGCTGCCACCGAGGCGGCTAAGACGTTTAAAGCCCAGCTATCGGGTGATTTATCACAGCTCTGGCCGCCTTCCGTGTTACAGGGATGTGACATGAGCCAGATTGCCCGGCCGACCGGGGTTTTTGCCGCTGCCGCCGTGCTTGCCGGGGCTGACCAGGGGCTCAGGCTCGACATACCGAAGTAACCTCCCTCGCACTCGTTACCGCCCGCGTAACAACCGAGAAATACTGCCGAAACTCGCGCATGGGACACATTCCTTTGCAGGTAACGGAGCGGCCGGGTCAGCGCGGAGTTGGACCCATAAAGGCCCGATTGCCCCATGGAGGCGCAGTGAATCCATATCCCGCCTGGCTGAGCTCGGGAGATAACTCCTGGCAGATGACGGCGGCCACCCTGGTCGGGTTGATGTCCATCCCGGCTCTTGCCGTCTTGTACGGCGGCCTTGTCCAGAAGAAATGGGCCTTGAACACCATGTTCATGGTGTTTACGACCTTCGGTCTCGTCTTGGTGACCTGGGTTCTTTGGGCCTTCAAGATGGGTTTCGGTACGCCGTTGATCAGCACGTTCGTCGGCGACCCCCGTACGGTGCTCGGGGCGGCGGCCGAGCAGGGCCAGGCCAATATTCCCCTGCTCGACGGCCTGATGCCCAAGTTCAGGTTCCCCGAGGGATCGCTGGTCTACTTCCAGTTCGTGTTCGCGGCGATCACCCCGATCCTGTTCATCGGCAGCGTCCTCGGCCGGATCAGCTTCAAGGCCTGGATGATCTTCGTGCCGCTGTGGATCACGTTCGCCTATGCGGTGAACGCCTTCCTCCTGTGGGGCGGCGGTTACTGGGCGGGCAAGGGCGCGCTGGACTTCTCCGGTGGTTACGTCATCCACCTGGCGGCGGGCGTGTCCGGCTTTGTCGCCGCCGCGGTGGTCGGCCCACGGCTCCAGCGGGACCGCGACCGCGCGGTCCCGAACAACCTCCTGTTCGTCGGGGTTGGCGCCGGCATCCTGTGGCTCGGCTGGAACGGCTTCAACGGTGGTGACCCGTACTTCGCCAGCGCGGACGCCGCGGGCGCGGTCGTCAACACCAACCTGGCCACCGCGGTGGCCATGCTGACCTGGATCCTGATGGACATGGCGTTCAGCAGCGAGAAGAAGCCGACCTTCCTGGGTGCCCTGAACGGCCTGATCTGTGGGCTGGTGGGTATCACCCCGGCGGCAGGTTACGTGAACGGCCTGGGTGCCATGGTGATCGGCTTCGTCTGCTCCGCCGTCGTCTGGGTGGCCTGGATCTACCTGCCGAAGTACGTGTGGCCGTTCAACAAGGTGGACGACGCGCTCGGCGTGGTCTACACCCACGGCATCGCCGGCCTGTTCGGCGGTCTGCTGGTCGGTTTGCTCGCCGACCCGAAGATGATCGAGTACCTGGGCATCGGCAAGAACCCGTCGATCTCCGGTACCGGCCTGTTCTACGGTCACGCTAAGCAGCTGGCCATCCAGGCTGGCGCCGCGCTCACCATCATCGTGTGGGACGCGGCCGTCACGTTCGTCCTGCTCATGCTGATCAAGCACGTGCTCAGGGTGAAGCTGCGGATCCCGGACGACCAGCTGGAGATCGGCGACGTGGCGGTGCACGGCGAGGAGGCCTACCCGGCCGACGACCTGGTGAGCGTCAGTGCTCGCTCGATGGACGAAGCCTCGCCCATGCCGGCCGCCCTGGAACCTGAGACGGTGGTCAAGCACGACGAGTGACCGACGCCGCTCCTAGGCCTGCGCTGCGTGCGGCCGCAGCGTGAACCGGACGCGCGTCCGGGTACCCGAGAGGGTCCCCGGGCGCGCGATCGGCTTTTCCGGGCCCAGTGTCGTGGGCCCAGTGCCGTGCGGCCCGGGCATAGTGCCCCTTTGTTCCGGCGTTCTGGGCTACCCGAAGCTTTCCATCCGCGGGCCAGCTGGCTAGTCCCGGGCCGGCTGGACCGTGTGTCCAAGCCCGCAGGATCCTGTCGTAACCTGGCTGCCGAGGTGAAACATGACCAAGCCTGTCGTCGCGGCAACGACCCTGGTCACCGAGGACGGCGTCCCGATTGACGCCATACACCTGCCGGGTAACAAAGACCTCGCGATCGTGGTCGCGCACGGTTTCACGCTGTCCTGGCAGCGGCCGAACGTCTGGCGTATCGCCAACCGGTTCAATCGCGCAGCCGGGGTGTTCAGCTTCGACTTCCGCGGGCACGGCCGTTCGGGTGGTCTGTCCACGATGGGAGATCGTGAGATCAGGGACCTGGACGTGGTCGTCCGCTGGGCGCGCGAGCTGGGCTACCGGCGGGTCGCCGCGGTCGGGTTCTCGATGGGAGCCTCGTCCGTGCTGCGGTACGCGGGCCTGGTCGGCGGCCTGGACGCGGTCGTCTCGGTCAGCAGCCCGGGGCGCTGGTACTACCGGGGCACCGAAGCCATGCGCCTCGTGCACTTCGCGGTGGAGCGCCGGATCGGCCGGTTCGTCACCCGGCGGTGGCTGAAGACCCGGGTCAGCCCGGAAGGCTGGAAGCTGGTCCCGGTGCCTCCGGCGGAGGCGGCGGCGCAGATCGCGCCGGTCCCGCTGCTGGTGGTGCACGGTGAGACCGATCACTACTTCCCGCCCGAGCACGCCCGGCAGCTGTACCTGGCGGCCAAGGAGCCCAAGCAGCTGTGGCTGCTGCCGGACATGGGGCACGCCGAGGCCGCCACCAACCAGGAGCTGGTTGACCGCATCAGCCGCTGGATCGAGGCGGCCATCACCACCGGAACGGCCGAGCCGGATACCCGGACTCCCAACGCCGCCGCGTAATGAGCGGCCCGCCGGTGCCCATCCGTGTGGCCGGGCCGCCCGACGCGGCCGCGCTGCTGGAGCTCAAGCGGCGGCTGGACCAGGAGACCTCGTTCATGATGTTCGAGCCGGACGAGCGAGACAGCTCGGCCATGGATCTGGCCGCGGAACTCGGCCAGGCAGCCCGCTCGCAGAACTCAGTCGTCATCGTGGCCGACGCCGGAGACTACCTGGCCGGATACGTCGAGCTGACCGGCGGCTTGCTGCGCCGCAGCCGGACAACGGCCTATGTTGCCCTCGGCGTCCTGGCCCGCGCGGCCGGCCAGGGACTGGGCGCCGCCCTGCTGCGCCAGGCCAGGGACTGGGCTGCGGCGCATGGCCTGCACCGCCTGGAGCTCACCGTGATGGCTCACAACACCCGCGCCATCCGCCTCTACGAGCGCATGGGCTTTGCCGTCGAGGGCCGCCGCGCCGAGTGCCTCATCGTCGACGGCCAGTTCGTCGACGAGCTCCACATGGCCGCCATCATCGCCCCGCCCCCCGCTGCTTCGTGACCCCGCCAAACCCAGTCTCAGCGCGCCGGGACGCTGGGAGGCGGGATGGACCACGTCCGGCTCCCGTGCCCGGCCCGGCAGCCTCTGCTGCCGCCGCCAGCCGGGCAAAACGGCTGCGACCTGTGGTGGATTAGGATCGTCGAAGCGGCGAAAGCGCCCGTAACGGGCAGGAAAGGACCGGAGCTTGAGCGGCAACCTGGCCGAACTGGTTGGCATCGACGTACCCACCCGGCTGCTGATCGGCGGGGAGTGGACCGGCGGGCACGGCGGCGGCACGCTGCCGGTGATCGACCCGGCCACTGGCGGACGGGCGCCGGAACGGCGCGGCTACTACTACCAGCCGACCGTGATCGACCAGGTCCCCTCGGGAGCCGGCATCCTGAGCACCGAGATCTTCGGGCCGGTGGCACCCATAGTCCGGTTCACCGCCGAAGATGACGCCCTACGGTGGGCCAACGACACCGAGTTCGGGCTGGTCTCCTACGTCTACACTCGTGACCTGGGCCGGGGCCTGCGGGTCAGCGAGGCCCTGGAAGCCGGCATGGTCGGCCTGAACCGCGGGATCGTGTCCGACCCGGCGGCGCCGTTCGGTGGCGTCAAGCAGTCGGGCCTTGGCCGCGAGGGTGCCCACGACGGTCTCCTGGAATTCACCGAGACGAAATACATCGCGACCGATTGGTGACTCGGGTTATGACGCGAAGCCGATAAGCTCTGGTTCTCATGGGTGTCCTGCGTACTGACGCCGAGACCCAGTCAGCAGCCGGCCGGGTCACGTCGGCATGGCCGGGCGAGCACGAGCGGAAATCCGGTGCGCGCAGCCGCTGGGCCGCGCTCGCCGCGTACCTGGCTGCCGCCGTGGTGCTGTTCACGGTGTACCTGAGGCTGTCCGAGACCTACCAGCTGAACTCTGACAGCGCCAACATCATGCTGATGGCATCGGACCTGCTACACGGTCACCTGCTGCTGCACGGCTGGTATATGTCGGACGTCTCGTTCTACGCGACCGAGCTCCCGCAGTACGCCCTGCTGGTGGGCCTGCTCGGGCTGCACATGCAGACCGCGCACGTTGGCGCCGCGATGACCTACACGCTCACGTTCCTGCTCGCGGTGCTGCTGGCCCGCAGCGGCTCTTCCGGCCGCGCCGCGGCGATCAGGACGCTGATCGCCGCGGGCATCATGCTGGCCCCGGAGTTCGGTTACGGCGTCTTCGCCCTGGACCTGTCGGTCGGGCACATCGGTACCTCGGTCCCGCTGCTGCTGGTGTGGCTGCTGCTGGACAAGGCGCCGCGCCGCTGGTATGTGCCGGTGCTCACCGCGGTACTGCTGGCCTGGGTACTGGTCGCCGACCCGATCGTGTACGTCGTCGGCGTCGGCCCGCTGGGCTTCGTGGCGGCCATGCGCGTCATCCGGGGCTTGCGGGACAGCACCGGGCCCTGGACCAGCCGGCTGGCCGGCCAGCGGGACGACCTGGCGCTCGGCGCCGCTGCGGTGGCCGCGGCCGTGCTGGCCTGGATCGTCAACAACGTGCTCAGCGCCATGGGCGGTTTCACCGTTAACCGGCTGCCGTTCAACCTCACGCCCTGGGGCGACCTGCACAATGACCTGCCGGCCCTGTGGAAGGTCCTGCAGATCTTCGGCGCGGACCCGATCCAGCTCAGCGGGGCCTGGCTCGCCCTTGCGATCTTGCATTTCGCCAGCCTGCTGGTGGTGGGCTGGGCCCTGGCCCGGGTGGCCCGGCATTTCTACGCGGCGAGCCTGGCCGATCAGGTACTCGCCGCGGCCATCGTTCTCAACGTCGTCCTCTACCTGCTGACCAACGCCTCGGACGAGGCCGCGCACGAGGTCGCCATCATCGTCCCGTTCGGCGCCGCGCTCGCGGCCCGGATGCTCATCCGCCCGGCCCAGCCTGGGCGGGCGCCCGGCGCCGTGACCGCGGAAACCGCCGGGAGCAGGACCATCTCCCGGCGGGTCAGGGCGTCAGCCTGGGCGGCCGGGATCGTGGTACTGGCCGGGTACACCGCGGGCCTGGGCTGGGAGCTCACCCAGCCCACGCAGCCCCCGGCCAATACCCAGCTGGCTGCCTGGCTCGCCAGTCACCATCTCACCTATGGGCTCAGCGGCTACTGGACCAGCAGCAGCGTCACCGTGGACAGCGGCCAGCGGGTCAAAGTGCGCGCCCTGATGCAGTACACGCTGCAAAAAGACCTGTGGATGTCCGACAACGACTGGTACAACCCGGAGCAGCACTACGCCAACTTCGTCGTCCTGGACAGCAAGCCGGGCAACTTCTCGCACTGGGAGCCGGTCCTGCTGGTCAAGAGGTACTTCGGCACTCCGGCCCGGACCTATCACACTGGCCCGTACACCATCTTGGTCTGGCACAAGAACCTGCTGAAAGACATCCCGCGCCGGACTGTCACGCCGAAGGCGCCCAGCCAGCTCAGCGTGGACCGGCTCAAGCCGGGGCCAGACCGGCTAGGCCCAGTGCAGACGTAGGCTGACGATGTCGCCGAGCACCGGCGCCAGGCCTACTGCCGCTGCGGGCAGCAGCCAGCCGCCCGCGCGGGATATGCGCTGACGTGGCCGGCCCAGCAGCACGATCACGGCCATCAGGTACACCTCCACAAAGGACCGCAGGTCGGCGCTCCGGCTGCTCCAGGTGTCCGGTGTGACCAGGCAGATCTCGAACAGGAACAAGATCAGCGCGAGACGCTCGTGTACCGGTGCCCGCGAGGTCCGCAGCGAGCTCAGCGCCGCCACCGCGAAGAGCAGCAGCACGGCCATCTCCGCCAGCCAGAGGTCGGCAGGGCTGTACGAGGACCAGTCGATCTGGCTCAGATTGGTCCTGAACGCCTCGACCGGGGCGATGAAGGGTGCCCCGGCGTTGCGCCCCCCGTCGGCGAGGAGCGGGAACGTGCCCGCGGCGGCGTAGATGAGGACCTGCCAGGCGGCGAACACGGCGGCGGGCAGGACCCAGGCGACGTCTTCCCGCCCGGGGCGGTGCCGCCCGCGGATCAGGCCGGCCAACCGCACTGCCGCCAGCGCCGCGACCGCGACCATCGCGGTCTCGCGGGTCAGCGCGGCGAAGGCCAGCAGCGAGCCGGCCAGGACCGGACGCCGGGCCCGGATCGCGAGCAGGCCCGCCACCAGGAAGGCGGCGGCGACCGGCTCGGCGGTGTCCCGGCTCAGGCTGGTCACCAGGCCGAAGTACGCGGGCAGCAGCAGCCCCCACGCAGCGTGGCGGCCGCCCTGCCGGGCGATCACGGCGCCCAGGGCGGCCAGCGCGGTCAGCGCGGCCACGTTGACCGCGACGAGCATGTAGGGGACAAGGGCCCGCTGACCGAACGAGAACACCCAGGTGAGCGCCGGGTAGCCAACGCGCATGAACCGGTAGGCCCGGTCTACCGTGATGCCGTACGCGGTGTGGGAGAAGTTGAGCGGGTTGATCGCCAGCCGGTAGAAGAACTGCCCGTCGTAGCCGTACGCCGGCCGCAGCGGCATCCCCGGCGGCAGCTGGGCCGGATGCGCGAAGTGCTGCCCGATGAGGATGAACCGGCTGATAGTCCGCTGGGACCACAGGTCCCAGCGGGCCAGCACGAAGCCGGTGGTGGCCGTCAGCATGATCAGGGCGGTGACGCCGGGATGGTCCGCCCGGGCAACGGCCGCGCGGGCTCGCCGGCGCCAGCGGCCCGGCTGCACCTGGACAGAACCGGAACCAGAAGCTGGCCGGAGGTCCAGGTCGCGGGGCTCCGTGCCGACCAGGCCGGCCTCATCGCGGCCAGCCGAGGTCCCGCTGTCTCGCAGCGCCATGGTCCGTCCCTTGGAGAAGGGCGGCCCAGGCCCCGGACACACCGCCTCAATTTCGGGCTTGCAGGTGCAAAATCCTACTGAAATCAACTCCGGTACGGCCGTGAGGTAGCTGAAGTCACCCTGGGAGATCACCGTGAGCCCGGTGGCCGGGAGCCCGATGCAGCCGAGAGGTCACCGCCGCCGGGAGCTTGACGCCGCTATGAGCCAGTGAAGCGACGCTGCGTGACCGCGATCAGCGCGGGTATCAGCAGGACCGAGAGCCAGGGGAGGGCGCGGGCGGCCGGGAACCGTCTCGGGGTGCCCAGCACGATGATCACGGCCAGCAGGTACACCTCGATGAACGACCTGAGGTCGGCGTCCAGGCTGCCCCAGGTGCTGGGCGTGACCACGCAGATCTCGATCAGGTACAGCACAAAGGCCAGCCGTTCGTGGGCCGGCGCGTTCGTCGACCGCATCGAGACCAGGGCGGCCAGCGAGAACAGCACAAGGATGGCCAGCTCGAGCAGCCACAGGTCGTACTGGTCGAACTGGTGCGTATTGATGTGGTGCAGGTTGCTGGTGAGAGCCTGCCACGGGGCGATAAACGGCGTGCCGGCGTTGCGGCCGCCATCGGCGAACAGCGGGATGCTCCCGGTGGCGGCCTTCACCACGACCTGCCAGGCCACGAAGACGACGGCCGGGACCACCCAGGGCAGGTCTTCGCGACCAGGCCGCGGCGGCTGCCGGCGGCGCAGGACGGAGACGATGCGCACGACGGCGATGGCGGCCACCGCGACCATGACGGTCTCCCTGGTCAGCGCGCCGAAAGCCAGCAGGATGGCGGCCAGGACCGGCCGCCGGGATCGCACCGCGAGCAGCCCGCCCAGCAGGAGCACCGCGGCCAGCGGCTCGGCCGTGTCCCGGGACAGGCTCGTGAGCAGGCCGAAATAAGCGGGCAGGAGCAGCCCGGCCAGCGCGTGCCGCCCGGCCGCCTGCGCGAACATGCCCCCGAGGTAACCGAGCGCGCCGATGGCGGCAACGTTGACGGCGACGAGCATGACCGGCACGAGGGCGTGCTGCCCCAGTGAGACAACCCACGTGAGGGCGGGATAGCCGATCCGCATGTACCGGTAGGAGCGGTCCACGGTGATGCCGTACGCGGTGTGCGAAAGGTTGACGGGGTTCAGCGCCAGCCGGTAGAAGAACTGCCCGTCGTAACCGTAGGTCGGCATGATCGGGATGTTGCGCGGGACCTGCGACGGCACCGAGAAATGGCGGCCGACCAGGATGAACCCGCCGATGTTCCCGTGTGCCCAGGTCTGCCAGCGGGCCAGCGCGAAGGCGAGCGCGGCGAGCAGTGAGATCAGGCCGGGCACCGCGGGGCGGTCCGTGCGCGGCCGCTCCGCCGGCCTCCCGGAGTCCGCCGGACGCTCAGCATCCGCCGGGC
>JBAPYC010001113.1:0-3730 GCA_049284535.1 Streptosporangiaceae bacterium | reverse complement strand
GCCTGGCTCCTACTGCCCGGGCTCGTATCGGCCGGGCTCGTATCGGCCGGGCTCGTATCGGCCGGGCTCATATGGCACTGCCCAGTGCCGTCACGCCGTGGACCGGCGCCACCACCTGCTCGGGCTGTACTCCCCGCAACGTCACCGGGGCGCCCTGCAGCGTGATGCTGCGTGATGCCGACTCCAGGATGTCCAGGACGCGGAGCCCGGAGCGGCCGTCCGTCAGCGGCGCCCGGCCGGTGCGGATGCAGTCCGCGAACTCCTCGACCATGCTGGCCAGCGCCTCACGGTCGCTGAGCGCCGGGGACACCAGGTCGCCGGTGCGGTACGACACGAACGCCTGCTTGCGGTCCTCGGGGTCGGCCTCGGCCGCCGGGAGGAGGTCAATGCCCCGGTCGTAGACCGTTACCCGCTGCAGCGGGTTGAGGTCATCCCAGAGCAGGGCCCGCTTCGATCCGCCGATCATCGTGGTCCGGACCTTGGTCGGCGACAGCCAGTTCAGGTGGAAGTGAGCGATCGCCCCGCCGCTGAGCTGGAGGGTCACGAACGCGACGCAGGACCGGCCCGTTCCGATCGGGTCCGCCCCGTGCGTCGCGACCGACAGCGGCTCGACCCCGGCCGGGAGGATCGATTCCAGGATGGAGATGTCGTGCGGGGCAAGATCCCACACCACGTCGATGTCGGGCTGCACCAGACCCAGGTTGATCCGCACCGAGTCGAAGAAATGCAGGTCGCCGATCTCGCCCGACTGCACGAGCTCCCGGATCTTGCGCACGGCCGGGGTGTAGCAGAAGGTGTGGTCGCACATCAGCACCAGGCCGCGGCGTTCCGCCTCCTCGACCAGGCGGAGCCCGTCGGCATAGGTGGCGGCCAGCGGCTTCTCGACGAGCACGTGCTTGCCGGCCCGCATGGCCGCCAGCGCTATGTCCAGGTGGGTGCCGGCCGGAGTGGCGATGGCGACGGCGTCAACCCGCTCATCGGCCAGCACGACGTCCAGGTCATCGGTCGTTCCGACGGTCGAGTACGGTCCGAGCACCTTGATCGCGCGGGCTCTGTCCGTGTCGCACAGCCAGGTCAGCCGGTAGTGCGGCGAGCCGGCGAAGTTCCGGACGAGGTTCGGCCCCCAGTAGCCAGCGCCCACCACCGCGAGGCCTATCGGCCGCTGCGGCGCGCTGCTGTCCCGTTCGAAAGTCATGGCACTCCAGCTGATTTACGGCGTGATCGGGCTGCGCCGCCATAACTTTTCTCGCTGCCACGGCCTGGGAGAAGTGCGGCGAACCCACAAGCAGGACAGACAGCCCCCTGCGGGCCCCGCCCCTGACGTCCTATGAATATAGACGCACGACCCGGCCAAAACGGTTACATCGGCTTAGTTTCCTGCTCTCGCGACATTGGTCGCATTCACGACGGGTTCATCATTGGTCACTGTGAGTACCGGAATCCGGTGTCATCGCCAGCGTGCCGTCCGTTTCGGTGAACAGTTCGCCGGTTTCCGGGCAGCGCCACCGGGAGTCACCATCCTCCTCCAGCGTCACCCCGGCCCGGCCCGCCCATCCGATCCTGCGCGCCGGGCAGCCGGCGACCAGGCCGAAGTCGGGAACGTCCCGTGTCACCACGGCGCCGGCCGCGACAAGAGCCCACCGGCCGATCTCGACGCCGGCCAGGATCACCGCCCGGGCGCCGACCGACGCACCCTCGCGGACCACGACGCCCTTGGCGTCCCAGTCCTCCGACCGCTTCAGCTGCCCCGTCACACCGACCGATCGCGGGTACGTGTCGTTCGTGAGCACGGCCGCGGGTCCGATGAAGACGGCGTCCTCCAGCCGGGCAGGCTCGTAGACCAGGGCGTAGTTCTGCAGCTTGACGTGGTCCCCGAGAAACACGCCCGGGCCGACGTAGGCCCCCCGCCCGATGATGCAGCCGCGCCCGATCCGGGCATCCTCGCGGACCTGGGCCAGGTGCCATACCAGCGTGCCAGCCCCGATTTCTGCCCGCTCGTCCACGTCGGCGGTGGGCTGCACGCTGGTGCCGGGAGCGGCCGCCTGCCCGTTGCCGTCCTGTCGCAATGTCTGCCTCCTCGGTCTTGCCGTCAGCACCACAGGCTGGCATATCGCCCCGGGCTGGCGCTGTATACCAGATTTGTTGGAAGTGATTCGTCCCGACACGGGTCGGTTAAGCTGTCGGGGTGAAGTCAGGAGTATCTTCCCGGCACCGGGACCACTATGGGGGCTGCTGACAGGCGCGATTACTGGGTCGACGATACGCTCACGCTGCCCCTGCCGGTACTCGACGGCCACCCGGGCATGCGCCTCCGGCAGGTGCCGGGCACGCCTCGCCCGGCGCCGGGGCCAGGGCAGGAGCCGGAGCCGGATAACCGGAACCTGGTGTCCCGCGTTCTCTCGGCGCTGCGGGATCCGGAGTACCGGGGCAGCTACGCCCTGGTTGCCAACACGGTCGGGACCAGCGTCATCGGGGCGGTTTACTGGGCGATCGCAGCCCACCTGCTCAGCCCGGTCGACCTTGGCCGCGCCACGTCGCTGATCGCTGCGCTGATGCTAGTGGGAACCCTGTCCCAGCTCAACCTGAGCAGCACGCTGATGCGGTTCCTGCCCGAGATGGGATCCAGGTCGGCCGGGCGCCTCATCAAGTTCAGCTACGTGGCGAGTGCCCTCACGGCCCTGGCCGGCAGCCTGATATTCGTCGTCTTCCTGCCCCGGCTCAGCTCCCAGTGGGCCTTCATCGGCCATTCGCTCTTCTTCGCCGGCATTTTCGCCGTGTCGGTCATCGTCTGGGAAGTATTCACCCTGCAGGACGCGGCGCTCGTGGGTCTGCAGCGGGCCGGTGCCGTCCCGGTGGAAAACGTGGTCTACTCCGTCGCCAAGCTGGGCCTGCTGGTAATCGGGGTAAAGCTACTCGGCTCGACGGACGTCCTGTTCTCCTGGATGATCCCGCTGGTCTTCCTGCTTCCCATCATCAACTGGATGATCTTCCGCTGCCTGAAGGAGCGGAGCCCGCACGACGTGGGCCCGCGCCTGCAGTACCGCCACCTCGCGCGCTTCGCCTCCGTCGACTACCTCGGCGTGATTCTCGGGCAGGTGGTCTCGAACGCCCTCCCGCTGCTGGTGATATCCGTCCTAGGGGCGGCCGCGGCCGGCAGCTTCTACATCGTCAGCCTGATTACCTCCGGTGTGGCCACTGTGGGCATCAACTTCGCCACCGGGCTGCTGGTCGAGGCGGCTGCCGCACCATCCCGGCTGGCGGAGCTCACCAAGGGCGCGCTCAAGAGATGCGTGCTGACCATGGGGCTGGCGACCGTCGTGCTCGTCGTGGGAGCACGCTTCATCCTGAAGGTGTACGGGGGCAGTGACGTCGCCAGCACGGTCGTGCTCTTCCAGTTGCTGTCCCTGACCCTTATCCCGTTCTGCATCGAGACCATCGCCTACTCCCTTGACCGGATCGCCGGCAAGCCCATCCGCGCGACACTGAGCCAGCTCCTCATAGCCGTGGTCACGCTCGGCGGCAGCTGGGCCCTGTTCGGCCGGTACGGCGTCAACGCGGTGGGCATCGCGACCCTCGGTGCTGGCATCCTCGTGGCGATCGTGCGCCTCCCCACCGTCGTGGGCGCTCTCCGGGGGCATGCGAAGGTGGCATCTCAGTCGTCGTCCATGGCAGTCCGGACGACCGCGCCCCAGCGGGTCTTGGCCGAGCCGCCCGCCGCCCAGCCGGCCGC
>JBAPYC010001112.1:0-7618 GCA_049284535.1 Streptosporangiaceae bacterium | reverse complement strand
CGGCGGGCGCGCAAGCGGCGGCGGCAGGGTGGTCCGGGACGCCAGTGTCGTCTGGGGTTCAGGGGTCCTCCGGGAATCAGGGGAACGGGTCGCCGCAGGGCGGCGTGGGCGTGCAGGCTTATCCCGGATCGCAGGGTTTCCCAGGCGCGCCGGGTGGTCAGCAGGGGTACTCGGGACAGCAGGGGTACAGGCAGCCGACGCCGCCACCGCCGCGCGGGTACCTGCCGGCCGGCGGCGGGCCATCGTCCAGTCAGGGGCCGGCGGCCGGGCCGGGATCGGCGGGTCGCCTGGGATCGGCGGGTGGGCCGGGATCGATGGCGGGGTACTCGCAGCCGTATCAGGCAGCCCGGCGGGCGCCATCCGGGCCGCTGCCGTCTAGCCTGAGCACTGCGGTCCGGCTGATGTATGCGGGCGCGGGCTATGCGCTGGTGTGGGCGATCGGCACCATCGCCGTCGCGGCCAGCGCCGCCCAGAACCAGCCCATCCTGGCCGGGACCACTGACTTCCGCCTGGGCGCGGTGGTGAGCATCGTGGTGCTGCTGACCGTCGTCGAGATCACGCTGTGGCTGGTGATCGCGCGCGGTTGCCGGCGCGGGCAGAGCGGGGCGCGGATGACGGGCACCGTGCTGTTCGGTCTGCACACGCTGGGCGTGCTCGACCTGCTCCGCGCCGGGTCCGGCCTCGGCGGGGTCAAGGTGCTGGCCGTGCTCGGCTGGCTGATCGCCTGCGCCGCGGTGGTCTTCCTGTGGCAGCGCCGGTCCTCGGAGTTCTTCCAGGGGCAGCGTCCGTCCGGCCGCTGACGGCCCGGCCTGCCCGGGGCCCGGGCCGCCCGGGGCCTGGGCCGCCTGGGGCCCGCCCAGTGCCGCATGGATCGTGTATGCGCCTGCGGCCTAAGAATGCCCTGATTAACAGCCGTGCTTCACAATGGAGGTCAGCGGCATAGCAGACGCTGCCTGGCAGAGGAGAAAGACACGGTCCCGGAATGGCTGACGACGACGGCCGGATAAGCGGCGACGGCACCGGCGGCCCGCTAGTGCCGGCGGCCCGGGCCGGGCGCGGCCACCTGCGGATCTATCTCGGCTCCGCGGCCGGCGTCGGCAAGACGTACGCCCTGCTCAGCGAAGGACACCGGCGTGCCGAGCGCGGCGCCGACGTGGTGGTCGCGTTCGCCGAACCGCACCAGCGACCCCAGACCATCGCGCTGCTGGACGGGCTGGAGATCGTCCCGCGCAAGCGGCTGGAGTACCGCGGCGCCACCTTCGAGGAGATGGACCTGGATGCGGCGCTGGCGCGCCATCCGGAGATCGCGCTGGTGGACGAGTTCGCGCACACCAACGTGCCGGGCTCGCGGAACCCCAAACGATGGCAGGACATCGAGGAGCTGCTGGACGCCGGGATCGACGTGATCTCCGCGGTCAACATCCAGCACCTGGAATCCCTCAACGACGTGGTCGAGAAGATCACCGGCGTGCCGCAACGGGAAACCGTGCCCGACGCGGTCGTGCGGGCCGCGGACCAGGTCGAGATGGTCGACATGACCCCCGAGGCGCTGCGCCGCCGGATGGCGCACGGCAACATCTACCCGCCGGAGAAGATCGACGCGGCGCTGACCAACTACTTCCGCAGCGGGAACCTGGCCGCGCTGCGCGAGCTGGCCCTGCTCTGGCTGGCCGACAAGGTCGACGAGGGCCTGCAGCGTTACCGGATCGAGCACAAGATCGAGACGTCCTGGGAGGCGCGGGAACGGGTGGTGGTCGCGCTCACCGGCGGCGCGGAGGGCAACACGCTCATCCGGCGGGCCGCGCGCATCGCAGCCCGCAGCGCCGGCGGTGACCTGCTGGCCGTGCACGTGACCAAGTCCGACGGGCTGACCGGCGCCGACCCGGCCAAGCTGGCCAGCCAGCGGCAGCTGGTCGAGTCGGTGGGCGGCACCTACCACCAGGTGGTCGGGGACGATATCTCCGAGGCCCTGCTCACCTTCGCCCGCGCGGAGAACGCGACCCAGCTGGTGCTCGGCGCCAGCCGCCGCTCCTGGCTGGCGGCCATGCTCACCGGCCCCGGCATCGGCTCACGGACCATCCGCGGCTCCGGCGACATCGACGTGCACATCGTCACGCACGGCCAGATGGGCCGCGGTCGCGGGCTGCTCCGGCCGCGGCGGGGCGCGCTCACGCTGCGCCGCAAGATCGCCGGGTACGTGCTGGCCGTCCTGCTGTCCCCCGTGCTGACGCTCGCCCTGACCGGCCTGCGCAACAGTGTCAACCTGACCAGCGACGTGCTGCTCTACCTGGTCGTGGTGGTCGTGTCCGCCCTGGTCGGCGGGTTCGCCCCGGCCGTGCTGACCGCCATCATCGGCTCGCTGCTGCTGAACTACTACTTCGCCCCGCCGATCCACCAGTGGACGATCGCACAGGCCAACAACGCGCTGGCCCTCGGCGTGTTCGTCGTGGTGGCGCTGCTGGTCAGCTCGGTGGTCGACATCGCGGCCCGGCGGACCAAGCAGGCGGCCCGGGCCAACGCCGAATCCGAACTGCTGACCACCACGGCCGGCAGCGTGCTGCGCGGCCAGCAGGGGCTGAGCGCGCTGCTGGACCGGACCCGGGAGGCGTTCGGCATGGAATCGGTCACGCTGCTGGAACGGGGCTCGCCAGACGGCCAGCTGCCAGCCACGGCCCCGGTGCGGACCATGTCAGGCAACTGGCAGGTGGTGGCCAGTCGCGGCGAGCCGACCGTGACCTGCCCGGAGGACGCCGACGTCGAAGTGCCGGTAACCGACACGCTGGCGCTGGCCCTGAAGGGCCGCCCGTTGCCCGCATCCGACCGGCGGGTACTCGGCGCGTTCGCCTCCTACGCGGCCGCGGCCCTGGACGCCCAGCGGCTGGCCGCCGAGGCCCAGGCGGCCAAGCCGATCGCCGCGGCCGACCGGATGCGCACCGCGCTGCTCGCCGCGGTCAGCCATGACCTGCGCACGCCGCTCGCGTCGGCCAAGGCCGCGGTGACCAGCCTGCGCTCGGCCGACGTGAACTGGGCGGCCGAAGACCACGACGAGCTGCTGGCCACGGCGGACGAGTCGCTGGACCGGCTGACGCACCTGGTCGACAACCTGCTGGACATGAGCAGGCTGCAGGCCGGTGCGCTATCCCTGTTCCCGCGCCCGGCTGGCCTGGACGAGATCGTCTCCCAGGCCCTGGACAACCTGGGCCCGGCCGCCCGCGGGATCACCGTCGACATCCCGGAGTCGCTGCCCGAGATCAACGTGGATCCGGCCATTCTGGAGCGGGTGATCGTCAACCTGACCGAGAACGCGCTGCGCTACTCGCCCCGGGACAAGCCGCCGCTGCTGACCGCCAGCGCGCTGGGCGACCAGGTGGAGCTGCGCGTGGTGGACCGGGGCCCCGGCATCCCGGAGAAGGACCGGGACCGCATGTTCGTGCCGTTCCAGCGGCTCGGCGACACCGACAACACGACCGGGGTCGGGCTCGGCCTGGCCCTGTCCCGCGGCCTGACCGAAGCCATGGGCGGCACCCTGACCGCCGACGACACACCCGGCGGCGGGCTGACCATGACCGTCTCGCTGCCGGTGGTGGCCGAGGCGGATTACGAGGCCGAGCCGGGCCAGCGGGAACGGCAGGCGGCGGAAAGCAGAGCGGGTGAGGGGTGACCTCATGACGCGGGTGCTGGTGGTGGACGACGAGCCGCAGATCCTGCGGGCGCTGCGGATCAACCTGCGGGTGCGTGACTATGAGGTGCACGTCGCGGCGACCGGGACCGAGGCGCTCGAGGTGGCCGGGCGGTACCCACCCGACCTGGTCATCCTGGATCTGGGCCTGCCCGACCTGGACGGGGTCGAGGTGATCCAGGGCCTGCGCGGCTGGACCAAGGCACCGATCATTGTGCTGTCGGGCCGGGCCGACAGCCTCGACAAGGTGGAGGCGCTGGACGCGGGCGCCGATGACTACATCACCAAGCCGTTCGGCGTGGAAGAACTCCTGGCCCGGATGCGGGCGGCTGTCCGGCGCACCCAGCCCGCCGACGACCTGCCCCGGATCCGCCTGGGGGACGTCGTGGTCGACCTGGCCGCCAAGCGGGTGACGCGGGTGGGACCGGAGCCGGACGGCGCGGCCGGCGACATCAGGCTCACGCCGACCGAATGGCATCTGCTCGAGGTGCTGCTGCGCAACCCGGGCAAGCTGCTCAGCCGGAACCAGCTGCTCACCGAGGTGTGGGGGCCGGGGTACGCGGACGCCACCGGCAACCTGCGGCTGTACATGGCGCAGCTGCGCCGCAAGCTGGAACCGGATCCGGCCCGGCCGCGCTGGCTGATCACCGAGCCAGGGATGGGCTACCGGTACCAGCCGAGCCCGGATCCCGAGCCCGACCCGGCGCCGGCGTAACCACCTACCAGGGGTAGGGCTGGCCGTCCCGGGTCAGGGTCCCGGTGGGGCCGCCGTTGGGTATGGTGACCGCCCAGATGACGCTGGCCGCGGCCTGCGTCAGCGACCGGCCGTCGGGATTGCTCGGGCTGGCCGGCCAGCCGGGGCAGACGGCGTTGACCAGGATGCCGTCCCGGGCCAGTTCGGCCGCGAGCAGCCGGGTGAGCGCGTTGAGGCCGGCCTTGGACACGCCGTAGGCGGGTGACCCGCCGCTCATCACGGCGATCGAGCCGCCTTCGCTGCTGACGTTGACGATCCGGGGGCGAGAGCTCGAGCGCAGCATTGGCAGCAGCCCGTGGATGACCCGCCAGGGGCCGAACAGGTTGACGTCGATCGCCTCGGCCACCGCGCCGAGATCGATGTTGCTCGCCGTGGCCCACCGGTCGTACGCGGTAGAGGCGTTGTTGACCAGCACGTCGGCGCGGCCGAACCGGTCCTTGACCCAGTCGGCCATGGTGGCGACGCTGACCGAGTTGTCCACCTCGAGCTGGCAGGCCATGATCCGGCCGCCTTCGGGGTCGAGTTCCTTGGCGGCCAGTTCACCCTTGCGCAGGTCCCGGGAGCCGAGGACGACCGTGAAACCGAGCAGGGCCAGCTGACGGCAGACCTCACGGCCCACGCCGCGATTCCCTCCCGTCACCACCGCCACCGGCTGGTCAGCGAACACACGCATCACCAACGCTGACCACGACCGTGACGTTTCCCATGGCTGTCATCTTGCCATCCGCAGGTCACCGCGCTGACCCTCAATGACTCAAATCGTCATCTAACCAGGACGGCAATGCGATACCGAAGCAGCCAGAGGCAGCCCGGCAACGCCGGCCGTGACCAGGACAGCGAGGATGGCTTCCGGGCCATAGGCCACGGAGGAAAGCGCGTCGAGCGAGAGCGCGGCCAGCCCCTGGACGGTGGTCAGCCGATGGCGCTCCTCATCGGCGGCAACCTGGTTCTGCTGGGGCGGCGCAGCGGTCATAGCGCCAGGATGTCACCGGCGCGCGAGCGAACGTAACTACGCGGGGCTACGATCAGCCCCGCGGTGATGGTGACAGGTTCTGCTAGGCCAGCGCGATGATCACGATCACGATGGCGATGATGACAACGACCCCGGCGATGATCACGGCAGGCGACACCGCCGGGCGGCGACGCCCGTGCGACACGTCCTCGTCACCGCGTTCGACGAAGGCCCGGAAGCGCCCGGTACTAGCGCTCGGATCTTGCTGATACTCCGACATGGCCATGACTTTAGCCCGTCAGATGGCGCCTAATGAGGTGAATCAGCGCAACGGTGCCATCGCGTCGGCCCGGTCGACGAGCCGGGAGAGCACGATCACGCTCCTGGTCCGGACCACGAAGGACTCGGCGCCGATCCGCTCGAGCACGTCCTCGAAGTGCCGGACGCTGGCCGCGCGGATGTGGACCAGGGCATCGGCCTCGCCGGTCACGGTGCAGGCGTCGGCCACCTCGGGGTAACGGCGCACCGCGGCGGCGATCTCGCTGGGCGAGGTCCGGCCGCCGCAGAACAGCTCCACGTACGCCTCGGTCGTCCAGCCCAGGGCGGCCGGGTCGACCCGGGCGGTGAAACCAGTGATCGCGCCCGCCGCCAGCAGCCGGTCCACCCGGCGCTTGACCGCGGGGGCAGACAGCCCGACGTCCTGGCCGACGGCGGCGTAGCTGGTCCGGGCATCCTTGATCAGCGCGGCTACGATGCGCACGTCGATGTCGTCCACGGTCACGATGATGACATCACCGGGCCATCGGCTTGCCGTCGCCGGGCAGTAAAGGAGGCTCGGCGTCCCGCTTTCGCCGAGCCTCTTGGGAATGAGACGCGGAGCCCGCCGCCCCGGTTGACGCGTTTTACGTATACAACGCAATTCGGTCCGGACGCGACCAGCATTCCGCTGCGGCTCGCCATCGCATAGCGTGACGGCGTGAGCAGCGTGACGCCCGCGCCACTGCCACTGCGGCGCTGGCCGCGGCGGCGATGGCCGCGCTGGGCCGTGGCCGAAGGCCCGTTCGGCATCCGGCTGCTCGACGTGGGCATCGTCGTCCTGGTTATCGCGGCTGTCGAGATCAACGTGATCGTGGGTACCGGCCCGGGCGCCGTGCCGCTCGGCCTCACCGCCTACCTGGCCGGGGCGCTGCTGGCCATCCCGATCCTGTTCCGGCACCGGTGGCCGTTCCCGGTGCTGATCGCTGTCGCGATCGCGGTCCTCCTTTACTACCTGCTGGCCCGCCGGAACATCTCCCCCGCCCCTGCGCTCTTCTTCCCGCTCTACGACGCGGCTCTGGCCGGGTACCTAGCGTGGGCCATCGTCATCCCGGCCGCCTTCATGCTGATCGGGCTGTTCGTAGTGGAGGCGAGCACCCGGGAGGGACTGGCCACGCTGTCGTCGGATTTCCTGCCGCAGATCGTGCTGCTCGCGCTGGCCGTCATGCTGGGCGAGGTGGTCCGCAGCCGCCGAGCGCTGGCTGCGGAGACCGCGAACAGGATCCGGCTGGCCGATGAGGAACGAGCGGCAGAGACCGGGCGGCTCGTCGCCGAGGAACGGCTGCGGATCGCACGCGAACTGCACGACACGGTGGCGCACAGCATGGCCACGATCACGGTTCAGGCCGCCTCGTCCCTGCACCTGCTGGGCGCCGACGGCCGCCATACGCCGGATGCTGACACGCTGCGGGGCGCCCTGGCCGCCATCCGGGAAACGAGCAAGGAAGCGCTGACCGAGATGCGTTCGGTACTCGGACAGCTCCGGGGATCGGGCGGAGGCGGTTCGCCGGGCGCCGTTGCCGGCACCGCGGTCGGCCTGCACCGGCTGCCCGCGCTGAAGGACGCCGTGACCGCGGCCGGGGCGCGGGTGACCGTGACCGTTGCGGGGGAAGAGTCGCCGCTGGCGGCCGAGGCGGACCACGCGGCGTACCGGATCCTGCAGGAATCGCTGACCAACGTGCTGCGGCACGCCGGGCCGGGCACCGCGACCCAGATCTGCCTGCGGTACCGGCCGGGCGCGCTGGTCATCACGGTCACCGACGACGGGCGAGGAGCGCTCGGGACCGACGGGGACGGGATGTCCGGTGGCGGTGCAGGTGATGAGGGCGGGGGTGGTGACGGGATCCGAGGAATGCGGGAGCGGGCGGCCTCGGTCGGCGGCGAGCTGGTCGCGGGGCCGTGTCCGGGCGGCGGGTTC
>JBAPYC010001111.1:0-7933 GCA_049284535.1 Streptosporangiaceae bacterium | reverse complement strand
CACCAGTCCCGGTGGCCCGCGTACCAGCGCACGGTGTCCGCCAGGCCGTCGGTGAACGGGATCCGGGGGGCGTAGCCCATGGCCCGCAGCCTGGCGTCGTCCAGCGAATAGCGCCGGTCGTGGCCTTTGCGGTCCGGGACCCGGGTCACCATGTCCCAGCCTGCGCCGCAGCAGTCGAGCAGCGCCTGGGTCAGCTCCAGGTTGGTCAGCTCGGCGTCACCGTTGATGTGGTAGGTCTGGCCGGCCTGGCCGCGCTCCAGCACCAGCTGGATGCCGCGGCAGTGATCGGCCACGTGGATCCAGCCGCGGACGTTGCCGCCGTCGCCGTACAGCGGGACCGGCCGGCCGTCCAGCAGGTTGGTCACGAACAGCGGGATGACCTTCTCCGGGTACTGGTACGGGCCGTAGTTGTTGCAGCAGCGGGTGATCCGCACATCCAGCCCGTGGGTGCGGGCGTAGGCCCGGGCAATCAGGTCGCCGCCGGCCTTGGCCGCCGAGTACGGCGAGCTCGGGTCCAGCGGAGCCTGTTCGGTCCACGAGCCCGACGCGATGCTCCCGTAGACCTCGTCGGTGGATACCTGCACCACCGGGCCGGTACCGGCGTCCAGGCAGGCCTGCAGCAGCACCTGCACCCCGGCCACGTTGGTGGCCACGAACGGCGCCGCCCCGCTGATCGACCGGTCTACGTGAGTCTCGGCCGCGAAGTTGACCACGGCGTCGTGGCCGGGCAGCAGCGAGCGCACCAGCGCGGCGTCGGCGATGTCGCCGTGGACGAACCGCAGCCGCGGGCTGGCCGCGACCGGCTCCAGGTTGGCCAGGTTGCCCGCGTAGGTCAGGGCGTCCAGGACCGTGACGGACGCGTCCTGGAAACCCGGGTACCCGCCGGACAGCATGGTCCGCACATAATGCGAGCCGATGAACCCGGCCCCGCCCGTCACCAGGATCCGCACGCCGCCATCCCCTCGATCACCGGGCCCCTGCCACCAATCTCAGGAGCTGATCTGCACCTTGCTGTGGTCCCCGAGGATGAGCCGGTGTGCCTTGGGCACCATCGGGGCCGGGGTCACCTCGACCAGGTGCCCGATCAGGGACGCCTCGATGCGGCGCACGCCGCGGATCGAGGCCCCCTCCAGCACGATGGAGTACTCGATCTCGCTGTCGCTGATCGAGCAGCCGGACGCGACCGAGGTGAACGGGCCGATATAGGAGCCGGACACCGCGGTGCCGGCCCCGATGATGACCGGCCCGACGATCCGGGACGTACGGACCGTAGCGCCCGGCTCCACCACCACACGGCCGATCAGCTCGGTCTCGTCGTCCACCGTCCCGTGCACGGCAGGCTCGATACCCTCCAGCACCGTCCGGTTGACCTCCAGCATGTCGGCGACGTTCCCGGTGTCCTTCCAGTAGCCCGAGATGACGGTGGAGGTGACCTTGCGGCCGTGCGTCACCAGCCACTGGATGGCCTCGGTGATCTCCAGCTCGCCCCGGCCCGACGGCGCCAGCCCGGCCACCGCCTCGTGCACCGCCGGGGTGAACAGGTACACCCCGACCAGGGCCAGATCACTCTTGGGCTGCTCCGGCTTCTCCTCCAGGCCAATCAGCTGACCCGCGCCGTCCAGCTCAGCCACGCCGAACTGCCGCGGGTCCGCCACCGCCGTCAGCATGATGTGCGCGTCGGGCCGCGCCGCCCGGAACTCCTCCACCAGCGGGTTGATACCACCCACGATGAAGTTGTCACCCAGGTACATGACGAAGTCATCCTCGCCCAGGAACTCCCGGCTGACCAGGACCGCATGCGCCAGCCCCAGCGGAGCCGGCTGACGGATATACGTCACATCCAGGCCGAACCCCGCGCCGGACCCCACCGCCGACCGGATGGCGGCCTCGGTCTCACCGACCACTATGCCCACCTCGGTGATCCCGGCGTCCCGGATCGCCTCCAGGCCATAGAACAGCACCGGCTTGTTGGCAACCGGAACCAGCTGCTTAGCCGAGGTATGGGTAATGGGCCGCAGCCGTGTCCCAGAGCCCCCGGCCAGAACGAGGGCCTTCACGACCCGGAAGCCTATCGCGCCTATGGTCTGGACAGCACCACGATGAGCAGGCCCGACACCACCAGCACCGACCCCACCCAGGTCAGCACGCTGGCCTTTTCGTGCAGGACAACAATGCTGGCGATCAGGATGACCAGGTAGCCCAGGGCGTTGAACGGGTAGGCCACGCTCAGCGGGACCTTGGACAGCGCACCCAGCCAGGCCACCGCGGAGATGGCGAACACGACCAGCCCGATCAGCACCCAGGGCGAGGTGGCCGCGCGGACCACCAGCGATCCGCCGGACTGGGCCGCGCGGGACGTAGCCACCTGCATGCCGTGTTTGAGCATCACCTGCCCGGTCGCGGCCGAGGCGACGGCGAAGAGCAGCAGCCCGATGCTAGCGAGGGTCAAGGGACGCCTCCCTGGAGCTGGCGGAGACCCGCCGGAGCGGTTGTCGCTACGGAGCGGTGGGTCCGCGTTGGATGACTTCGACATACGCCAGTCCTGATTGAGTCGGGCGGGCCACCCGCAGTTTACGCGTGGTCGGCTACCTGAGACTCAGGCTGAGCCTGGGACTGCTCGCCGGCTGCCGTCTGGGCCTGCTCATCGGCTGCCGCGCGCTCTTGGATGGCCTCGATCCGCTCCAGTACCGCCTCCGGGTCGAAGTCCAGGTACGGATAGCGGTGCAGGCCATGCTTGTGCAGCTGGTACTGGCCGGACGTGGCCAGCACGCCGAGGCCGTACCTGATGCTGCGGCGCAGGTTGATGGAGGACGATTCAGCCTGGTAGCGCGTGGGGCAGGACACCTCGCCGATCCGGGCGCCGACCGCAACGGCCTGAGCCAGGATCTGGTTGTCGAAGATGAAATCGTCAGAGTTGCGCTCAAAGGGCAGGCTGGCCAGCAAGGTGCTGCTGAACGCGCGCAGGCCGGTGTGGTACTCGGAGAGTTTCTGCTGCAGGAAAACGTTCTCAACCGCGGTCAGGAAACGGTTGGCCACGTACTTGTACCGGGGCATGCCGCGGGCCACCGAGTTCTGGGCCAGGATGCGCGATCCGAGCACCAGGTCGTATTCCCCGTAGGCGATCATCGAGGCCATGGCCGGGACGAGCAGCGGCGAGTACTGGTAGTCCGGGTGCACCATGACGATGATGTCCGCGCCCAGCTCCAGCACCCGGCGGTAGCAGGTCTTCTGGTTCCCGCCATAGCCGAGGTTGCTCTGGTGCGAGATCGGCTCCAGGCCCAGGTCCCGGGCCAGCCGCACGGTCTCGTCGGTACTGCAGTCATCGACCAGCACGATCTCGTCAATGACGTCGGTGTCGAGCTCGGCAACGGTACGCGACAGCGTGGCTTCTGCGTTGTATGCCGGCAGCACGACGCCGACCCGGCGGCCATTGATCATGGCGCCAGTCTACGGAAGACGCCCAGGACACCGTCGGTAAACAGAACGGTCACCGGGCCTTTCGCGCGATCAGGGAACATCGCCCGGGAACGCCGACGGCGGATGCCCCAGGTCGGCCAGCAGATTCTTGTTCCAGACCATGATGGTGAACGTCCGGTAATGGTACGTGTGGGCCGGCGGCCCGGCCAGCGCAATGATGTCGGCGTGCGGGATGGTGGACGTCCCGCCGCCGTCGGCACTGTTCTCCACCACGAAGTTGGCGTAGTGCAGCCGGGGGTTGTACCAGGACAGTTCCGATTCATACGCGCGCGGGACGGCCCCGTCGTGCCGCCAGGTGACCGTCCGGATCGCGACCCGGCCGCCGCTGTCCAGGGTGATCAGGTTGGCCTCGGTGTAGACGCCGAGGCCGGTGCTCAGGTGATGGGCCTCGAGCCAGCCGACGACCGGGCTCTCGGTGTCGGCCACCGCGGACTGCGCCGCCCCGTAGCCCAGCATGATCACGTAGCAGGTCAGCACGCCGGCCAGCAGCGGCTCCAGCCGGGCGCGGGTCAGCGGGCCGGCCAGCTGGCGTCCGGCCAGGACGGCGCCGAACGGCAGCACGGCGGCGATCTCCCGGGTGTCGAACCAGGTGGCCGGGACGCTGCTGAGGAAATAGGCGGCCAGGTTGAACACGATCCCGGTGGCCAGCACCGGGATGATCAGGTCGCTGGTGGAGAAAAACCGCCGGAAGGCCAGGAAAAACGCCCACAGCGCCAGGATCACGCCGGCCAGGTGGATCACGGCCATGACCGCGGCGCCGGCCGACATGCCGTGGCTGAAGCCGGCCCCGTACAGGAGCAGGATGCCCTGGACCGTCACCACCACGTGATGCGGCAGGGTGTGCAGGGCCATCACCTGATTGGGCAGCGGCAGGGAGGTGTATCCCCCCGCCGCCTTGATCAGGTGCACGACAAGCTCGGCCACGCCGAACGAGACGATGCCCGCGGCCGCCAGGGACAGCTCGAACCACAGCTCGGCCAGCCTGGTCCGGTGGATCAGGCCGGCCAGGGCCCGCAGGCCGCCGACCGCGACCAGCGGCAGCACGCCGTCGAACACGGCCACCCGGTCGGAGATGACCACCCAGGTGAGCATGACCGCGATCGCGACCGGGGTGAACCAGCGCCGCGGCGCGCGGTCCAGCACCATGAAGATGACCAGCAGCGGCAGCTGGGTGCCGATGTGGTCGGGCTGCTGGATGAGCAGGTGGACGCCGTTGCCGAGCTGCGGGGCGAGCATAATCCCGGACCCGATGAGCATCCGGACCAGGCCCTCGCGGCCGGCCGCCTTGCCCTTGGCCAGCAGGCCCGCCGCCAGCACCAGCAGGGTGTAGGTGATCGCGGCCGAGATATGGATGACGTCGGGGCCGAGACCCCGGACCAGCTCGACTCCGATGTACTCGGGAATCTCGGTGGTGTAGTACGACACGTCCCCGACGATCCAGCTGGACAGCAGCCAGTTGCCGTGCCACATGTCCCAGGCCTGCAGGGCCTGGTCCGAGCCGTCGGAGTTATCCGGGATGGTGCAGGACAGCCGCCAGTAGCAGAAGAACAGCACCACGGCGGCCACGGCCAGCGCCGCGGGCCACACCCACCGGCCCAGGGCGGCCCGCCGGGCCGGGCCCGGCGCTGAGGGCTCGTCGGGGGCCGCTACCCGCACACCGCGGGCGGGCGTCTCATCCGCCGCCACGGGCGCATCCCTCAACCACGAAGGCGAGGTTAGCAGAGCCAGGCAAAACAGCAGGATCGGCCGAACGAGCCGGTGCGTGCCCGGCTCACCGGCTAGCTCCCGCAAGGAGCATCCGGCCGGCGGCGCCTGGCGTAGCATCCGCAGGTGTCATGGAGGCGAAACTGATTGTCGGGGGCGTGGCCGTCTTCGGGCTCGTGTTCGCGGCCATCGGGGCGGTCACCATGATGAGCCAGGCGCGTTTCCGGCGGCGGGCCCGTACCACCCCGGGGGTCATCACTGGGCTCCGGCCCGCCCGGATGCGCGGCAGCGCCTCCGGTGAGCTGCGCTCGCAGCGCGCTTATTATCCGGTCGTCCGTTTCACCACCGCGGCCGGCCAGCAGGTCGAGGCGGAATCGCGGGTCGCCACGAACCCGCCGCCGGGCCGGCCCGGGCAGCAGGTGACCGTCCACTACGACCCGGCCAATCCCGGGAGATTTACCACCGCCGCGACGGCCCGGACGGTTGGCTGCGTGGCGGTGGCGTTCGTCGTCCTGGGCGGCCTGGTCTTCGCGGTGGCCGCGATCGTCCTGCTGGCGGTGACGCGGTCCTGACCGGCCTGGCCTAGTGGCCGGCGAGGGTGCGGGTCACCGGCACCGGGTTCTTGAACAGGTCAAGGACCGGGCAGTGCTCGTCCACCGCAGCCGCGAGCTCGCGGTAACGCTCCGGGCTTTCCGGCCCGTTCACCGTGACGTCGACACGAACCGCGGAAAGACCCGGCCGCACCGCGTCGTCGAAGCCGAGGAACCCGCGGATGTCCAGGTCCCCTTCCACCCGCACGGCCAGCGAGTCGAAGCTGATGCCGAGCTGCTCGGCCCAGAACCGGTACGTGATGGCCTGGCAGGACCCCAGCGAGGCCAGTGCGTACTGCACCGGGTTCGCGGCGGCGTCGGCACCGCCGAGCGCGGCCGGCTCGTCCACCCTGAACGTGTGCGCCCCGGTCCGGATGTCGACCTCGGTGACGCCGACCAGCGTTCCCTGGGCGGCGAAGACGGCCTGGGCGTTCGCCGGGTCGTCGGAAACGGCCTTGCGTGTGTCTGCGATGAGCGTGCTGAGCGTCACTGCGGGTCTCCTGAGCGAGGCGAACGGTATTACCCAGCCTCGTCCCGAGCCGATCGTATGTCAATAAAACTGACCAGTTTTATGGGAATTACTGGGGCGGACCCGCTTCGGTGGACGGGGTGGCCCGCTTCAGTGGGACGGGGTGGCCCGCTTCAGTGGGACGGGGTGGCCCGCTTTAGCGGGGATTACCGAGGTAGCCGGCGAGGTGATCGACCACCTCGCGGGCGTCGTCCTCGACCCCGCAGATGAACGTGGACTTGCGCCGCCGCAGCACGGGCAGTCCCAGCGCGTACAGGCCGGGGCTGTCGACCACGCCGCCTTCGTGGCGGAGCTGGCCCTTCGCGTCGATCACGGGCACGTCGAGCCAGCTGTAGTCCGGCCGGAAACCGGTCGCCCAGACGATCGCGCGGATCTCGCCCCGGCCCAGGTCGAGCTGCAGCCGCGCCGAGGGGGGCACGACGGTCGGCGCAGAACGCTCCGGCGGGCCGAACTCCGCGTCCCGCCCGCTCGTCAGGGCCCATTCGTCGAACGTGTCCAGCAGGCGGCCCAGCTTGAGGTCCGCGAGCGAGAACACGTTGCGCAGGCCGCCGGAGAACAACGCGCGGCCGTCCCGGACCATGGCCCAGCGTCCCACCAGCTCGACCCCCAGGGAGGTGAGCGAGTTGAGGTCGAGCGTCAGCCGCTCCGGGGTCCCGACGAGCTGGGGCGAGGGCAGCCGCCGGGCCCGGGTGAGGTCCTCGATCTCGTCGTAGCGCTGGTCCCACACCCCCGCCGCGTCCATCCACCACAGCACGTCGCGGTCGCGGTACGTGCGCGGCATCCGCGTGTGCTCTCCCACCGAGAGGGTCACCGGCCGGCCCGACCGCTGCAGCTCGGCAGCCAGCTGCACGCCGGTCGCCGACGCGCCCACCACGAGCACGCCGCCGTCGGGGAGCTTGGCCGGGTCACGGTAGTCGAACGTCGTCAGCTGCTCGACGGACGCCGGCACGTCCCCGCTGAACCGCGGCACCGACGGCCGGTTGAAGGCGCCGCTCGCGATGACCACGGCCCGGCACTGCATCTCCCCGCGGTCCGTCGCCACGACGTAGCCGTCACCAGCGCGCCGCACCGACGTGACCGTCGTGCCGGTCCGGACGGGAGCGCGCGAGAGCACGGCGAAGCGCTCGATGAACCCGGTGACTTCCCCCATGGTCATGTAGCCGCCTGGGTCCGGGCCCTCGTAGCGAAGGCCCGGCAGGCGGCTGAGCCAGTTGGGGGTGAGCAACCGGAGCGAATCCCAGCGTTCACGCCGCCAGGAGTTCGCCACCTCGCCGCGCTCCAGCACGACGTGATCGATCGAACGGTCGGACAGGAAGCGGCTGGCAGCCAGGCCCGCCTGCCCCGCGCCGATGACGACCGTGGTTACACGCTCGATGACGTCATCCCTACTGCTTACCGGAGCGCGCGTGGCGGCAAGCCGCCACGCGGCCGCTCAAGCGACTTCGACGGTGACGTTGGTCGGGTTGGTGAGCGCGTCGTAGACAGCCGAGCGCTTCTGCGACTGGGCCACCAGCGCCTCGATGTCTTCCCGCGACGCGTCCGCGTCGATGTTGAACGTCACCTTGATGTCGTTGTAGCCGTTGCGGACGTCGGAGTCAGCCCCGAGGATGCCGCGGATGTCGTGCCCGCCCTC
>JBAPYC010001110.1:0-2269 GCA_049284535.1 Streptosporangiaceae bacterium | reverse complement strand
GTCTTCGCCATCCCGTGCCTCGCGATCGGCCTGCTTCTGGTGGTAGCCACCGGCGGGAACGAGCTTGTGTTCAAAATCCGGGAAGATCTGTGGACCGGGCCGCTCGGGCTAGCCTGCCTGATCTCCGCGGCCGGCCGCTGGCCCCTCCTCCTTGTAATCCTGCAACGCGCGGCGCGCCGCAACACGGAGATCGCTGAGCGGATCGGCGACCCGCAGGCACGCCGGATACTCACCGTGGCCACCGGGGTCATCGGGCTGATCCTGCTCGTGCACGCCGTGGTCGTGGTCGCCCTCGCTCTGACGACTAGCACTACAACCTTCCTGGCTCTCAAGGAACCCGTGAGTCTGCCGATCGTCGGCGGCGGCCTGGCCGCGCTGGTGTGGTGGATCCGCCGCCAGTACCGGAGCCCGCGAATGCAGCCCGCCCACCACCAGGCGGCCGGACCTGCAAGACCCGCCCGGCCGATGGAGCAACGCGCACCCGCGCCGTCAAGGAAGAAGCATGACCATGCCCACCATCACGATCCCCAGAACAGACATATCCAGCGAAAAGGTCAGCGCCGCGCTGCGCAACGGGCTTGATGACCGTTACGACGTGCTGCCCGGGATGCGGATCCCCCGCATCCCTGTCGGCGGCCCGCATGCCGCCGATCCCGACGAGATCGCGGTCGGCAAAGGACCGACCCCGATGGTCCGCGCCCAGGTGACGATCATCCATCAGGCGGACCGCACCGACATCCGCATCACCCCCGGCGGGATAGCCGGAGACCTGCTGATGAACACCCTCGGGATCGCCCGCGAGATCCGCCGCGTCCTGCTGCACGCACCCGGCATCGGGGCATAACGACCCGGCCGGTCCCGTGCAAAGGACCCAAGCCGAGGGAGCAGGTCTGGGACGGTGGGAGCATGACCGAGGGGCTGGATCTGCATCTCAGCGTCGATAAAGCGGCCGGGTTCGTGGGGCGGTCGCTGGAGACGGCGCTGCGGGAGGCGATCAGGTCGGGGCGGCTGCACGCGGGGGCCCGGCTCCCTGGGAGCCGCGGCCTGGCCGCTGACCTTGGCGTCTCCCGGGGCACGGTGGTGCAGGCCTACGCGCAGCTGACCGCGGAAGGGTGGCTGGTCGGCAGGCCCGGCTCGGGCACCCGGGTGGCGGATCTGCCGACCGGGCGGACGGCAGGCAGCGGGCCGGATCCGTCGCCGACGGCGGAGCGACTCGCGATCGACTTGCGGCCGGGACGTCCGGACCTGAGTTCATTTCCCCGAACGGAGTGGGCTTCGAGCGTCCGCCGGTCCCTGTCCGCCGTCCCGTACGCAAGCCTGGACTACAGCGAGCCTGCCGGGCTGCCGGTGCTGCGCGCCGCGGTCGCCGACTACGTGACGCGGGCGCGGGGAGTCCGGGCGGACGCCTCCGCCGTGGTGATCACGGCCGGGTTCACGCAAGGGCTGGCGCTGCTGGCCCGGGTGCTGCGCCGGCTCGGGATGCGGACGGTGGCCACGGAGGATCCCGGGCTGGCCAGGCACCGCGATGTCCTGCATGCGGCGGGGCTGGCCACCGCGCCGCTGCCGGTCGGTGCCGACGGGGCCGACCCGGCTGGACTGGCGGGAGCTGGGCTGGCGGGGGCTGGACTGGTGGGGGCTGGACTGGCGGCGCAGGCCGCGGTGCTCACTCCGGCGCACCAGTACCCGCGTGGGGTGGTGCTGGCGGCCCGGCACCGTTCGGCCTTCGTGGATTGGGCCCGGCGAGCGGACGGGTTCATCGTGGAGGACGACTACGACGGGGAGTTCCGGTACGACCAGCAGCCGGTGGGCGCGATGCAGGCGCTGGCCCCGGACCGTGTGGTGTTCGCGGGCAGTGCGAGCAAGACACTGGTCCCGGGGATGCGGCTCGGGTGGCTGGTCGTGCCCGCGGCCCTGCAGGGACCGTTGCTCGAGGTCATGACCGAACTCGGGGCGGCGGTCCCGGTAGTGGAGCAGCTCGCGATGGCGGATCTCATTTCGCGGGGCGGGTATGACCGTCATATCCGCCGGATGCGCCTGGTCTACCGCCGGCGGCGAGCCGAACTGCCCCGGGTCACGAGCACATCGCTGGAAGGGATAGCGGCGGGTCTGCACGCGCTGCTGCCGGTGGAGTCGGCGGAGCAGGAGCAGGTCCTGATCACCCGGGGCCGCCGCCTGGGCCTCGGGCTGCACGGGTTGCACGCCCAGGGGTACTGGCGGGAGCCCGGCGGAGACCAGCCGGCCGCGCTGATCCTCGGCTACGCCACTCCCC
>JBAPYC010001109.1:0-14400 GCA_049284535.1 Streptosporangiaceae bacterium | reverse complement strand
GGACACCGACGCGATCTTCTGCGGCAGCGACCAGATCGCCCGCGGTGTGGCCGACACCCTGCGCGAGGCCGGCCGGGTCATCCCCGGCGACGTCGCCGTCGTGGGCGTCGACAACTGGGAGCCGATGGCGCTCGGCGCGCAGCCCCCGCTGACCAGCGTGGACCTGGGCCTGGAGGAGATCGGCCACCAGGCCGCCCGGATGCTGCTGGCCGCCATCGCGGGCGAGCCAGAACGCGGCGTCCGCACGGTCCCGTGCCGCCTGGTCGTCCGCGAGTCGAGTGTCTGAGCCGGGCGGGTCCCTGCGCCTGCCCTGCCCGGCCCAGGCCCAGGCCCAGGTGAAAGCCCGGCTCAGGTAAAAGCGGAGATGCCGGTGATGGCCCGGCCCATGATCAGGGTGTGAATCTCGTCGGTGCCCTCGTAGGTGCGCACGCCCTCCAGGTTGCTGGCGTGCCGCATCGGCGAGTACTCCAGCGCGACACCGTTGCCGCCCAGGATGGTCCGGGCCTGGCGGGCGATGGCGATCGCGGTCCGGACATTGTTCAGCTTGCCGAACGAGATCTGCTCGGGGACCAGGGTCCCGGCGTCTTTCATCCGGCCGATGTGCAGCGCCACCAGCAGGCCCTTGCCGATCTCGAGCACCATGTCGACCAGCTTTTCCTGGGTCAGCTGGAACGAGGCGATCGGCTTGCCGAATTGCCTGCGCTCTAGCGCGTAATCCAGTGCCGCCTCATATGCGTCGCGGGCCGCGCCCATGGCGCCCCAGATGATCCCGTAGCGGGCCTCGTTCAGGCAGCTGAAGGGGCCGCGCAGGCCCGCGGCGCCGGGCAGGATGGCGTCGGCGGGCACCCGCACGCCGGTCAGCGTGATGTCGCACTGGATCGAGGCGCGCATGGCCAGCTTCGGCTCGATCGGGGTCGCGGTAAACCCGGCGGTCCCGGTGGGGACCAGGAAACCGCGCACGCCGTCCTCGGTGCGCGCCCAGATGACCGCGACGTCGGCGATGGAGGCCAGGCCGATCCACCTCTTGGCGCCGTCGATCACCCAGCCGCCGCCGTCGCGGCGCGCGGTCGTGGTCATGCCACCCGGATCGCTGCCGGCCTCCGGTTCGGTCAGCCCGAAGCAGCCGATCGCCTCTCCCGCGGCCATCGGCGGAAGCCACCGCTCCTTCTGCTCCTCGGTGCCGAACCGGTGGATAGCGGTCATGGCCAGCGACCCCTGCACGCTGACGAAGGTCCGCAGGCCGGAGTCGCCGGCCTCCACTTCCAGCGCGGCCAGGCCGTACTCCACCGCGCTGCGGCCGGGGCAGCCATAGCCCGACAGATGGGTGCCGAGCAGGCCGAGGCGCCCCATCTCCGGGGCAAGCTCAGCCGGGAAGGTGGCCTGCTCGTACCACTTGCGGATGTCCGGCCGGATGCGGGCGGACACGAAATCCCGGACGGTGTCCCGCCAGGCCAGTTCGGCGTCGGACAGCAGGGCGTCCAGCCCCAGGTAGTCCCGGGCCAGGTCGGGTGTGCTCATCCCTGCCCACCCGCCTGCTGGCCGGCACTGGGCTGGCTCGTACCGGGCTGGCCGGCACTGGGCTGGCCGCCGAAGCGGTTGCGCAGCTCGAACTTCTGGATCTTGCCGCTCGGCGTGCTCGGCAGCTCGGCCAGGATCTCCAGCCGCTCGGGCCAGTACGGCCGGGCCACGCCCTTGGCTTCCAGGAACTCCTGCATCTCGGGCAGGGTGAAGTCCCCGGCGCCGGGGGCGAGCACGACACAGGCCAGGGCCCGCTCCTGCAGCCGCGGGTCGGGCACCGCGACCACGGCCACCTTGGCCAGCTTGGGGTTCTCGTACAGGACGTTCTCCACGTACACGACCGGGATGTTCTCCCCGCCGCGGATGATGACGTCCTTGGTCCGCCCGGAGATCTTCAGGTACCCGTCGGCGTCGATGCTGGCCAGGTCGCCGGTGTCGAACCACTCACCGTCCAGGCAGGACCGGGTCATTTCCAGCCGCTCGGCGTAGCCGACGAACAGGAACGGCCCGGTGACCTGCAGCCTGCCCTCCTGCCCGGCCGGGGCCTCGCGGTCGTCCGCGTCCAGCACCCGGATCCGCATGCCCGGCCACGGGTACCCGTCGGTGTCGATGATCTTGTCGTCTGGGTCGCCGGGGATACCGAGCGTGACCAGGCCGTCCTCGGTCTGGCCCCAGCCGCCCAGGACGACCAGGCCGGGCAGCTGCTGCCGGGCCCGGCGGACCATGGCCCGCGGGATCGGCGCTCCCATGCAGCAGAACCGGGTCAGCGACGACACGTCGTGGGCGTCCAGGTTGGGCGCGGTGAGCAGGTCGTGCAGGAACGGGGTGGCGGCCGAGGTGTAGGTGATGCCGTGCTCGGCGATCAGCTCGACGAACCTGGCCGGGTCCCAGATGTCCTGCAGGACGCCGGTCGCGCCGTTCTGGACCGGCAGCCGGGCCCCGTACAGGAAGCCGGTCAGGTGGGCCAGGGTGGAAGCCATGTGGATCACGCTGTCGCTGGTGATGCCGAGCCGGCCCGGCAGCGGGTCGTTGGCCGCGACCACGGTGTTGTGCGTGTGCATGACGCCCTTGGGCTCGCCGGTGGTGCCCGAGCTGAAGATGAGCAGTGTCACCTGGTTGGCGTCCGGACGCAGCTTGGCCAGCTCGGCCGGGTCGCGCCGCTCCTCCCAGGGGGTGGCCATGAACTCGGTCCAGGACATCTCCTGGCCGGGGTCGCTGTCCAGGACCAGCACGTGCTCCAGAGCGGGCCAGCCGCCGCGCAGCTTGCCGATCATGGCCAGGTGGTCGAAGCCGCGGAATTCACGGGGCACCACGATGAGCTTCGAGGCCGCCAGCCCCACCATGAAGGAGATCTCCCGCTCACGGTAGATCGGGATGAGCGGGTTGCTGATCGCGCCGATGCGGGTGATCGCGTAGTGCAGGACGACCCACTCGATCCAGTTCGGCAGCTGGAAGGAGACCACGTCGCCGGGCTCGATGCCCAGCTCGAGCAGGCCCAGTGCGCAGCGGTCCACCTCCTGGCGCAGCTCACGGTAGCTGACCCGGCGGCGGGAGTCGGCGAAGGCCACCTTGTCCGGCGTCCGGGTTGCGACCTCGTCCAGATAGTCGGTGATGATTTTCCCGGTCCAGTAGCCCGCTTCGGTGTGGGCATCGATCCGGTCCTGGGTGAGCAGCGTCTCGAACGTCATTGGCAGGCTCCGCTTCAGCTCATCGTCAAGGGTTCAGCTCATGGTGAGGCCGCCGCTGACGCTGACGGTCTGTCCAGTAACGTAACTCGCCTCGTCGCTGGCCAGGAAGGCCACCACGTTGGCCAGGTCCTCCGGCTGCCCCAGACGGCGGAACGGTATCGACCTGATCAGCGCGTCCCGCAGCTTGGGGTTGTCGCCACCGACTGAGGCGAACAGCGCGGTATCGGTCGGGCCGGGGCACACGCAGTTGGCGTTGATCTGCTGCCGGGCCATCTCCCGGGCGATGGTCTTGGTGAAGGCGATGATCCCGCCCTTGGCCGCGGAGTAGACCGCCTCGCCGGAAGAGCCGACCCGGCCGGCGTCGGAGGCGATGTTGACCACCTTGCCGTGTCCCTGGGCGGCCATGATCGGCAGGACCGCGTGGCAGGTGTGCAGCACGCCGTAGAGGTTGATGTGCATGATCCGGTCCCAGTCGGCCGGGTCGGAGTCGGTAAACGGGCCGACCTTGTCCCAGCCGGCGTTGTTGACCAGCACGTCGATCCGGCCGAAGGCCTCGTGCACCTGGCGGACCAGGGCCTCGACCGACTCCCGTGACGTGACGTTGGTCGGGATGCCGACCGCGCCGCCGCCCAGCGCGGCCGCGGTCTCCTTGGCCGTACTCTCGTTGATGTCGGCGACCGCGACGGTCGCGCCCTCCGCGGCCAGCTTGGTGGCGATACCGCGCCCGATGCCCTGGCCCGCTCCGGTCACGATGGCGATCTTGTCCTGCAGCCTTCCCATGGCTCTTTCCTCTCGGCTCGTTTCCTGACATCAGGGCGCATACTCGCGCCCGATCCGCTGGCGGGCGATGATCATCTTCATGATCTGGGCGGTGCCGTCGCCGATCTGCAGGCCGAGGACGTCCCGCAGCCGCTGCTCGATCGGCAGGTCGGTTCGGTAGCCGTACTGGCCGTGCAGCAGCAGGCACTGCTGGATGGCGTCGAAGGCGACCTTGGGGGCCAGCCACTTGCCCATGGCGGCCTCGGTCGTGTGCGGCAGGCCGGCGTCCTTGCGCGACAGGGCCTGGTAGCACAGCAGGCGTGCGGCCGCGATCATGGTGTCGGCCTCGGCGAGCGGGAACGACACGCCCTGGTTCTTGCTCAGCGGCTGGCCGAACGACTCGCGCTTGGTCACATAGGCCCAGGTCTCCTCCACGGTCACCTGGGCCGCACCCAGGCACTGCAGGCCGATGAGCGCCCGGCTGAAGTCGAACCCGCGCATGACCTGGGTGAAGCCCTGACCCTCGGCGCCTATCAGGTGGCTGGCCGGGAGGCGGACACCGTCGAAGTGCGCGGCGCCGCGGCCGACCGCCTTGGTGCCCATGTCGGCGTAGCGCTCCCGGGTGACGCCGGGGCGGTCCAGCGGCACCAGGAACGCGCTGATGTCGCGGCCCCGCTGGTCGGTGTCACTGGTGCGGGCGAACACCACCACCGCGGCCGCGTCGACGGCGAAGGACAGCGACTTGACCCCGTTCAGGACATAGTCCTCGCCGTCGCGCACCGCCCGCAGCCGTGGCATGCCCGCATCCGAGCCCGCGTGCGGCTCGGTCAGCCCAATCCCGACGATCGCTTCCCCGGAGCAGATCCGGGGCACCCACTCGGCGGCCAGCCCCGGCGCGCTTGTGGTCAGGATCTGGCCGACCAGTGAGCCGAGGACCTGCAGGTAGCCGACGTTGAAGTCACCCCGGGCGGTTTCCTCCAGGATCATGCCGGAGGTAAGCCGGTCCAGGTCCCGGCCACCCAGCGCGGCGGGAAGCTCGGGCGCGATCAGGCCGAGTCCGCCGAGTTCGGCGCAGATCTCCGGCTCCACCTGGCCGCGCACCTCGCGCCCGGCGTAGCCGGGGGCGAGGCGCTGGACGGCGAAATCGCGGGCCCGGTCCCGGTACTGCCGCTGCGTTGCGGTCAGCTCGAAATCCATGATCAGGTGCCGCCCGCCGGCTCAGTGCCAGTTGACGTAGCGGTTGAACTCGGGCTTGCGCTTCTCGGCGAACGCGGCGGCGCCTTCGAGCCCCTCGGGTGAGGCGGTGAACAGGTCGAGCGCGGACATGGCCAGGTTGTTCAGGCCGGCCTGGTGGTCGGTGTCGGCGTTGAAGGACTGCTTGAGGAACTTGAGCGCCGTCGGGCTCTTCTGGGCGATCTCGGCCGCCACGGCCTTGGCCTCTTCCAGCAGCTGGTCGGCCGGCACCACCCAGTTGACCAGGCCCCACCGCTCGGCGGTGGCCGCGTCGTACTGGCGGGTGAGGTACCACATCTCGCGGGCGCGCTTCTCGCCGATGATCCGGGCCAGGAAGGCCGAGCCGAAGCCGGCGTCGAACGACCCGACCCGCGGTCCGGCCTGGCCGAACTTGGCCGTGTCGGCCGCGATGGTCAGGTCGCACAGCACGCTCAGCACGTGCCCGCCGCCGATGGCCAGGCCGTTGACGGCGGCGATCACGGGCTTGGGGATGTCACGGATCAGGCGCTGCAAGTAGCCGATCTCGAACATGCCCGACTCGGTGGGCCCATAGTCGCCGGTCTCGGCGCGCTGCTTGACGTCGCCGCCGGTGCAGAAGGCCTTGTTCCCGGCCCCGGTGAGGATCACCGCCTGCACCTGCCGGTCGGCCCAGGCGGAGCGGAACGCCTTGACCATCTCCTCGACGGTCTGGCCGCGGAACGCGTTGTACCGCTCTGGCCGGTTGATCGTGATGATGGCCGCCGGGCCGTCCACCTCGTAGATGATGTCCCCGAATTTGTCCGATGGCGCTGACACCCTGGCTCCTTTGCTCATCCCGGTTTGCTGATCGCGCGGTGTGCTGACCGCGGGCGGCCCGGAGCCGGCCCGGACCGCTCTTGCTGGCCAGCTTGACAAAGTTTGACTCAGAAGTCAATATTCATCTTGAGTTCAAAAAACTACTCTCAGGTCAACATACGGCCGGCTTCCGGCCGCGCGCCGGCCTGGTAATCACCCCGCGGGAGGTGGCCATGAGCGCACAGCAGGTCGCGTCCAGCCGGGTGCAGCGCAAACGGGACCAGCGCATCCAGGAGATCCTCCAGACGGCGGCCGAGCTGTTCGGCGAGCGCGGCTACGACGCGGTCAGCCTGGAGGACGTGGCCGAACGGCTCGACCTGACCAAGGGCTCGCTGTACTACTACTTCTCCGGCAAGGACGAGCTGGGCACGGCGGCCATCGAGACACTGGGCGAGCAGTGGATGGCACGGCTGAACCAGCTCCCGGAGGCCCAGGACGGCCCGCCGGCCCGGCGGCTGCGGGCGCTGATGCGCGAGCACATCACGATCGCGGTGCGCGACTACCCCGCGGCCCTGCGGCTGTTCCTCGTGCCGCGCGAGTGGCCCGAGGCGCAGCGGGCGCGTATCAAGGAGCTGCGCCGGGCGCACGACGCGGTGTTCCGGCGGGTGGTCGAGGCCGGCGTCGCGTCCGGCGACTTCACTGTGACCAGCGTCGATACCACGATGAGGTGCATGCACGCGGCGATGAGCCAGGCACCGGACTGGCTCGGTCACCTCACCGGCCCGGCCCGGGACCAGGCCATCGAGGAACTGGCCGCCACGCTCATGATGCTGGTCGGCCAGCGGCCATGATGCCCGGACCAGCGTCAGGTAGCAGGCTCCTCGCTGGCGCTGGGGTGCTTGGGGCTGGGCTGGTCCGCGTCTGACTGGTCCGGGCGCACCTGGTCAGCGTCTGACTGATCAGCGCCTGACTGATCAGCGTCTGATTGATCAGCGTCTGATTGATCAGCGTCTGATTGATCTGCGTCTGATTGAGCTGGGGCCGCCCGGCTGGCGCGGGCCTGCTGGGCGGTGCGCATCAGGTGCCGCTGCGAGCGGATCTGGAAAAACACGATGACGACGATCAGGCCGATCGAGATCCACAGGCCGTAATGCGAGATCTCCTGGGCCACGACCACCGCGCGGTGGCCGAGCTCATAGCCCAGGGCGGCCAGCATGCCCGCCCACAGCAGGGAGCCGATGATGTCCAGGATGAGGAAGGTAATCAGCCGCATCCCGGCCCAGCCCGCGATCACGTAGATGATCGCGGTGGGGATGGGCAGGAAATTCGAGACCACCACGGCGGGCCAGGTGAACCAGCGGCCCCACCGCTGCACGCGGACCATGTACCGGCCGCCGCGGTTGCGGCGGCCGGACAGCAGCACGATGACGCGCTCGCCCCAGAGCCGGCCGGCCCACCAGTAGAGCACGTCAAACTTCATCAGACCGGGGACGGCGGCCAGCAGGACGACGATCAGCGAGGTGTGCCCGACGCGAGCGAACGCGGCCGCGGCCACGATGGACTCGGTACTCCCGTTCAGCAGCTCGAGCAGGACCGGGTGAGTGCCGAGCAGCGAGGCCCGCACCGGCAGCGTGGCCCAGTAGTAGATGCCGCTGAGCACGATGCCGGCCCAGCACAAGATGTCGAGCCGGCCCGGTTTGCCAGCCCACGGCACCCGCGGGTCGTCCCAGGGATCCCGCTTCTGCTCAGCGTCTTTCGGCTGAGCGGTGTCTTTCGGCTGAACCGTGTCTTCCGGCTGAACCGTTGCGGGCTCCGGGATGGCTTCCCCCGTCACAGCCTCCTCGTCCACTCAGCCACGGTATAACGAACCGCGGCTACTTCTGTCCAGGAACCGAACGGGCACCTCAGCCGCCTGGCGTAATGATCATGCGCCATGATGGCGGTCGTGACCCACGATCCCTTTGCTGGCGATCCCTTTGCCGCGGCGGCGGCCAGCGCCGAACGCCTCACCGCCCGGACCGGGCCGCATGACGTCGCCGTGGTCCTCGGCTCGGGCTGGACTCCCGCGGCCGAGGCGATCGGCACGGCACAGGCCGAGATCCCGCTGGCCGAACTGGGCGGGTTCCCCGCCTCCACCGTGCCGGGACACACGCCCACGGTGCGTTCGGTGACCGCGGGGTCCGTGCGGGCGCTGGTGTTCCTGGGCCGGGTGCACCTGTACGAAGGGCTGTCGCCCGCAGCCGTGGTGCACAGCGTCCGCACAGCCATCGCGGCGGGCTGCCGCACAGTCGTGCTGACCAACGCGGCCGGCGGCATCCGCGCCGGGCTCGGCGTCGGGCAGCCGGTGCTGATCAGCGACCACCTCAACCTGACCGGCGCCTCCCCGCTCACCGGGCCGCCGCCGTCGGTGGGCCAGCGGTTCGTCGACCTGACCGATCTGTACTCGCCCCGGCTGCGGATGCTGGCCCACGAGGCCGATCCCGGCCTGGCCGAGGGGGTGTACGCGATGCTTCGCGGCCCGCACTACGAGACTCCGGCCGAGATCACCATGCTGGCCCGGCTGGGGGCCGACCTGGTCGGGATGTCCACCGCGCTGGAGGCCATCGCCGCTCGCCACCTGAGCGCGGAGGTACTGGGCATTTCCCTGGTCACCAACCTGGCGGCGGGACTGGCCGGGCACGGCCTCAGTCACGCGGAGGTGGTCGAGGCGGGCCAGGCCTCGGCCAGCCGGATGGGCAGCCTGCTGGCCGCCCTCCTCCCCCTCATCTAGCCTGCCCGCATCTAGACCGCCGAGGTCAGGCTCGCATGATCGGGCAAGCCTGCGTGATCGGCCAGGCCCGTGTGATCGGCCAGCAGGATGTGGTGGTCGGTGCCGTCCAGCGGGTCGGCGTGCACGGTGGCGGCGGCCAGCCTGGGGATGGCGTGGATCAGGGCGTGTTCGGCCTGGACGGCCACGTCGTGGGCCTGGATGACTGAGCAGGCCGGATCGACGCTGATCTCGCACTCGGCGCGCATAGCGTGACCGACCCAGCGCAGCCGCACCGGGCCTGCGGCCAGCACGCCGGGGGTCGCGCGGAGCGTGGCCTCGGCCTGGTCGGTCAGGGCTGGGTCCACGCTGTCCATCAGGCGGCGGCCGACCTCACGGGCCGCCTGCCAGCCCACAGACAAGATGGCCACGGTGATGAGCAGGCCCACCGCGGGGTCGGCCCAGCGCCAGCCGATCGCGACCCCGCCGGCGCCGGCCAGCACGGCCAGCGAGGTAAACCCGTCGGTGCGGGCGTGCAGGCCATCAGCGACCAGCGCCGCCGAGCCGATCCGGCGGCCGGTCCTGATCCGGTAGCGGGCGACCAGTTCGTTCCCGGCGAAGCCGAGCCCGGCGGCGATCGCGACCGCGATCAGGTGGGTGACCGGCTGCGGGTGCAGCAGGCGCCGGAAGGCGGCGACCGCGGCCGCCGCCGAGGACAGCAGGATCACCGCCACGATCACCACGCCGGCCAGGTCCTCGGCGCGGCCGTAACCGTAGGTGTACCGGCGGTTCGGACGGCGTCGGCCGAGCAGGAACGCGACGCCCAGGGGCACCGCGGTCAGTGCGTCGGCCGTGTTGTGCAGTGCGTCGCCGAGCAGCGCGACCGAGCCGGACAGCGCCACCACGGCGAACTGGGCGCACGCGGTCACCCCGAGCGCGGCCAGCGAGATCCACAGGGCGCGCAGCCCCGCGGCCGAGGACTCCAGGACCGGGTCGACGGCACGGTCGTGCGCGTGCGAGTGCGGTCCCACGGCGTGCCAGAGGCGGGACCAGCGGCTCTGGCCCGGGTGATTGTGATCGCGATGGTCATGCGGGTGCGGGTCGTGGGGATGACCGCGGTGGTGGTCGTGCCCGTGGTCGTGGCTCATGCTGCCAGGATGACCCCGAAAACCCGTTGCCGCACATCGATACCAGCCACCCTCGTGCGGCTGCAAACGGCTTGCAGGACGGCGGCGTGAAGGCACGAAGGCCGCCCGTTCGGAATGAGGTTGAAATGGAAGCGGACGGACGCCAGGGTTGAAACATGACTGACGGGGAGCGGCTGGGCGTGCCGGAGACGGCCGGCCGGATGAGCAAGGCGGCCGCGGCGTTCCTGGCCGCGCTGGCCGGGAGACAGCGGGAGCGGGCGTGCTACCCGTTCGGGGACGAGCGGCGCGACTGGCCGTTCCTGCCCACGCGCGAGCGCAGCGGCCTGCCGATCGGCGCGCTGGACGACGGCCAGCGCCGGCTGGCGCACGAGCTGATCCTGACCGGCACCAGCCTGCCGGCCTACACCAAGGTCGTCTCGGTGATGGCCGTGGAGCACGTGTTGCGGGCGCTGAACCCGGCGGCGGCCGACCTGTTCGATCCCGAACGGTACTGCTTCAAGCTCTTCGGTTCACCGGACGACGCGACCTGGGGCTGGCAGTTCGCCGGGCATCACGTGTCGCTCAACTTCACCATCGCCGGCCAGCATGTGTCGCCCACGCCGTGTCTGCTGGGCTCCGAGCCCGCCTCGTTCGGCCTGCTGGCGCCGCTGGCTGACGACGAGGAGCTCGGCTTCCGGCTCGTGCGCTCTCTCGACGCCGGGCAGCGGCGAGCGGCGATCATCTACCACCGCTCGCCGCCCGACCTGGCCACGCGGACCGTGCCGCGGATCGGCGAGACCGAGCGGCCCGACCCGGTGTTCGGGCCCGAGCCGGACTACGTCCTGTCCGAGGAGGAGCGCGACATCCTCAGCTACGTCCGGCACGGCCCGAAGGGCATCGCCGCGTCCGAGCTGAACCTGCCGCAGTTCGACCAGCTCACCGAGCTGGTCGGGGCGTTCGCCCGGCGGCTGCCGGACGAGATGGCCGGGGCGCAGCTGAACGAGCTCGAGCGGGCCGGCATGGACAACCTCAGCTTTGCCTGGGCGGGCGGCACCGAGCCCGGGAAACGGCACTACTTCCGCATCCAGGGCCCGACGCTGCTCATTGAGCACGACAACACCCAGGGCAACGGCAACCACATCCATTCGGTGTGGCGTAATCCAGCCGGGGATTTCGGCGACGACGTGCTCGCCGAGCACTACCGGCTGCATCACTGACCTGCCCGGCTGCGGGTGCTGGCTGTTGGCCGCCTGGCCGTCGGCCGCGCCACTGTCCTGGCGCTAGAAGACGCCGGCGAAGGGCTGGTCCGCTTGAGCCTGCTCAGCTGCGGCCCGCTTAGCTGCCGCTTGCTGAGCTGTGGCGTGGCCCGGGGTCATGGCCCGTTCGGCCTCGGCCAGCGCGGTAGCGGCCCGTCGCTCGCTGTGGATCCTGGCCCGCCGGACATAGCCCAGCATCCAGCCGATCAGCACCGCGCCGACCAGATAGGGCATGAACTTGGACACGGTGATCGCGATGCCGGTCCCGGTCGTCTCGGCGATGACCACCCGGGCCGCGGCCTCGGCCAGGTACGCCACACCCCAGACCACCGTGAACAGGCGAAACGCCTGGCGGAATTCGGGATAGCGCCAGCGCGTCTCGAAGTCACGGCCACGGGAAGTCCCGGCGCCGATGAACTCAAGGACGAACCGGTAGATCAGCGGCCGGGGTGTCCACAGCGAGCCCAGGCAGAGCAGCCCGAACACCGCGGTCGGCACCGAGCCTTCCACCAAGACCAGCCGGGCATTCCCGCTGACCAGCCCGATGATCGTGCCAACGACGATGCCGGCCAGGACCAGCAGGCCGATACTGTCGGCCCGCCGGCGGCGGACCAGGTTGATGCCCACGCCCAGAGCGGGGAAAATCCCGCTCAGGACGAGTGCTGATACTGCGCTCAGGCCTGCCGAGCGCAGCAGTATGTAGGCAAGCAACGGCCCCGCGATGTCAAATACCGCAATAATCGCCAGCCCCTGAAGGCGAATGCGGTCGCGAGCCGACCCCCGATCGGCTTTCATGCGTCAAGTCTATGAAGGTGCTTACGCACGACCTAACGTATTAAATCCAGATGCCGCCAGCCTCGCGCCGTAGCGGCGCGAGGCTGGGGTTCGGATGGGATGGTCAGCGGGCGTGAGCGGCCATCTCGACGGGACGACGGAGGCGGGGCTCCGGGACGCGGGCCGGTTCCTGCGCGGTGAGGGCCTGCGCGGTGAGGGCCTGCGCGGTGGCGTCCTGCGCGGTGAGGTCCTGAGCAGCCCGGCGGCGCTCGCCGCGCCGCTTATAGGCCATCATCCACAGGGTCAGGCCGCCGGCCACGACATAGGGCATGAACTTAGAGACGACCAGCGCGGTGGACGTGGAGGTCAGCTCGACCAGGGCGACGCGGGTCGCGGCTTCGGCCAGGTAGGTCACGCCCCAGACCACGGTGAACAGGTAGAAGGCGTGCCGGAAACCCGGGTACTGCCACAGAGAGCTGAACTCGCGCCCCCTGGGGGTGTCCCCGCCCATGAACTCCAGCGCGAACCGGTAGATCAGCGGCCGGGGTGTCCACAGCGACCCCAGGCACACCAGGCCGAACACGGCCGTCGGCACCGACCCCTCTAGCAGGACGAGCCGGGAATCATGGGTGACCAGGCCCAGGATCGTGCCGACGACGATGCCGGCCAGGACCAGAATGCCGATGGCGTCGACGCGGTGGCGCCGGACGAAGTTGATCACCACGCCCAGGGTGGGGAAGATGCCGCTCAGAACCAGCGCGGAGACCGTACTCTGGCCAGCCGAGCGGAGCAGCTGGTAGGCCACGAGCGGCCCGGCGAGGTCGAAAACCACAGTCATCGCCAGCGACTGGAAGCGACTGCGATCGCGGACCGGGCGCTGATTGCTGTTCGTCATCATGCTGACAACGCTAGGAGTTGCCCCTTCCCGCCACCAGTGCAGGACGTCCTGATCAGGGCATGACGCGCGAATGCCCGGACCTATGACGCATGTCATGTGCCACCGAATACGCCCGTTGCTAACTGCGGGGCCGTCTCGTCGTGCAGGACCTGGTCGATGGCCGCGACGATGACCCGAGCTGACCCGTCGATGGCCTGGGCTACCGGGCTCGACGGGTTGCTGAGCTGGCTGGCTATCTGGGCCGCCGACAGGCCGGCCAGTACCTGCGGGTCGTACTGCGCGCCGGCCAGGATGTCCCGGTTGGCGATGTCGAGGAACGGGACCGCCCCGGACTGGTCGGCGCTGTTGACGTAGGGGGGCATGTCGAAGGCGTCGATGAGCCTGGTGTCCAGCGGGGTCTGGGCTTGCAACGGCCGGCCGGCGTTGTCCGTCAGTTCGGTCGTCCGCAGCGTGAGCTCCGTGCTCTGGTAGTGAGCCGTCCGGAACGAGAGCGTGGCGGTGTCCGGATACACGTCGGTGGCCGATGATGTCGTGGTGCCGAGGTGGCTCCAGGTGCCGAAACGGGAGAGCGCGACGGCCAGCGACCAGCGTTCGGCCGCGCAGAACGGGCAGGATTCCTCGCTGACGAAGACGATGGCTGGCTTGCCGCCGATGGTCAGCAGCGGACCGGACGTCCTGACCGTCTGCAGCGGGGTGACCGCCTGGCCGGGGCTCACCCTGGCCAGCACGGCGGCCGGAACGGTCGTGACCTGCCTGATCACGATGGAGGACGCCTGAGATTCGCTGGCGACCAGACGAGCAGGGGCAGAGGTCAGTTTGACCGCGGCCAGTGCCACCACGACAGCCAGCACTGCGGTGACCGATGCGATCGCCACCAGGATCCGCCGGTGTGCTTCGGCGCGCTTGCGGGCGGCCCGTTCGGCCGCGATCCGCTCGCGGGCGCGCAGCTTGGGCTGCGGACCTCGCCGTGGCCCGGCTGAGTTGCCGCCCGCACGGTTGTGACGGGTGTTTGCCATCTCTATCTTCCCTTCTCCGCTGACTGAGTGATCGGGACGTCAGTGATCTGGGCCGCGGCCAGGAACGCCACGATCGCATCGGCGACGGCCTCTGGGGCTCGCCTGGGCAGGTGATGACCCGCGCCCTCGACGGGCTGCAGGTGAGCATCCGGCAGGGCGCGTGCCAGCCGGCGCGCGGTGTCGAAGGGAACCACGGTGTCCTTGGGGTCGGCGAGCACCAGCACCGGCGCCCGGACCGACGCGATAGCGTGCTCTAGCTGGCCAAGCTCGCGCAGCAGGGCGCGTTGCTCGGTCAGGAAGGTGCGCCATTGCGGGCGGTTTCCGCGGTCCGCATCGCCCCAGACCTGCCAGTTGGCATATTCATCCGGACGCAGCGGGCGCCCCCTGCGCCGGGCGATCCCGGCCAGCCGGGCCCGGGCCATCCATGGCGTCAGCCGCCACGCCACCAGCGCGCACAGCTGGCCCGCGCCAGGTGCAGCGAGCAGCCTGTCCCAGCCGTTCACGCACCCCGGGCCGACGCTCGCGAGCAGGACCACCGCCGCCACCCGGCCGGGCGCCAGGCTCGCCGCCGACAGCGCCACCCCGCCGCCGTAGGAGTGCCCCACGAGCAC
>JBAPYC010001108.1:0-6509 GCA_049284535.1 Streptosporangiaceae bacterium | reverse complement strand
GAGCTGGCCCTGGTGGCGGCGGGCCGTTCGGCTCTCGCGCCAGGGCGTAAGGACCGGCGGTTCGCCGACCCGGCCTGGAGCGGCAATCCGCTGCTGCGCCGCAGCGTGCAGGCTTACCTGGCAGTGTCCGATTCGGCTAAGGCGCTGCTGGACGGGACCGAGCTGGGCTGGCGGGACGAGGTCCGGCTGAGGTTCGCCCTGGCCAACCTGGTCGCGGCGGCCGCGCCGAGCAACAACCCGCTGCTCAGCCCGGCGGCCGCCAAAGCCGCCATCGACACCGGTGGCGGCAGCGCCGTGACCGGGCTGCGGGCGCTGGTCGCCGACCTGTCCCGGCCGCCGCGGGTGCCGTCCATGGTGCCGCCGGACGCCTTCATCGTGGGCCGGGACCTGGCCGTCACGCCCGGCGCGGTGGTGCACGCGAGCGAGCAGTTCGAGCTGATCCAGTACGCCCCGGCCGCTTCGGAGGTGCACCGGATCCCGCTGCTCATCGTGCCGCCGATGATCAACAAGTACTACGTGATCGACCTGGCGCCGGGACGCAGCATGGCCGAGTTCCTGGTCGGCCAGGGCCACCAGGTGTTCGTGCTGTCCTGGCGCAACCCGGACGCCCGGCACCGGGACTGGAACCTGGACAGCTACGGCGGGGCCATCGTGGCCGGGCTTGACGCGGTCCGGGAGATCACCGGCGCCCCGCAGGCCAGCGTGCTGGCGCTGTGCTCGGGCGGCATCGCGGCGGCCATGGTGGCCGCGCACCTGAGCGTGGCCGGGCGGCTGGGCGAGCTGGCCAGCCTGGCCCTGGCCGTGGCCGTGCTGGACCAGTCCCAGGCGGGCACCGCCGGCGCGATCATCGACGAGGGCACGGCAGCCGCGGCCATGGCCGTCTCCGCGGCCCGCGGCTACCTGGACGGCCGGGCCCTGGCCGAGGTGTTCGCCTGGCTGCGGCCCGACGACCTGATCTGGAACTACTGGGTCAACAACTACCTGCAGGGCAAGCCGCCGCCCGCGTTCGACATCCTGGCCTGGAACGCGGACACCACCCGGCTGCCGGCCGGGCTGCACCGCGACTTCATCTCACTCGCCCTGGCCAACGCGCTGACCAGGCCGGACGCGGTCACCATGCTGGGCTCGCCGGTGGACCTGTCCAAGGTGGACACCGACGCCTACGTGATCGCGGCCGCGGCCGACCACCTGTGCCCGTGGCAGTCCTGTTACCGGACCACGCAGCTGCTCGGCGGCCCGGTGACGTTCGTCTTGTCCACCAGTGGGCACATAGCCGCCATGGTGAATCCACCCGATAACCCCAAAGCGGCCTTCCAGACCGCCCCGTCCGCCCCCTCCGACCCGGATGAGTTCCTGGCCGCCGCGCAGACCGTGCCGGGCAGCTGGTGGACGGACTACTCGGGCTGGCTGGCCCGCCGCAGCGGCGGCCTCCGGCCCGCCCCGGACCAGCTGGGCAGCCCGTCCCACCCGGTCCGCTGCGCCGCCCCGGGGACGTATGTCCACGACCGCTGAGCTGCGCACGGTCGCCGTCGGCGGCCAGTTGCTGCGGGTATCGGTCCGGCCAGGCCTGAACGGGCCGGCATCGTCGCCCCGCGTACCCCTGCTCCTGATCAACGGCATCGGCGCCAGCCTGGAGCTGCTCGATCCGTTCGTGGCCGCGCTGGACCCGGCGGTGGAGGTGATCCGCTTCGACCCGCCCGGCGTCGGCGGCTCGCCGCTGCCGTCTAACCCGTACCGGTTCACCGGGCTCAGCCGCCTGATCGCGGGCCTGGCGACCGAACTCGGCCACGACCAGGTCGACGTGCTCGGCATCTCCTGGGGCGGGGCGGTGGCCCAGCACTTTGCCGCGTTCCAGCGGGCGCGGTGCCGCCGGCTGGTGCTGGTGGCCACGGCCACCGGCGCGGTCATGGTGCCGGCCCGGCCGTCGGTGCTGGCCCACATGGTCACGCCCCGGCGCTACCTCAACCGCGGCTACATGGAGCGGGTAGCCGGGGCCATCTATGGCGGGACGGCCCGGGGCGAACCCGCCCGGATCGCGGCGACCATGCACGACAGCCACCGGACCGGCCCGCCGCGCGGCTACTGGTACCAGCTCCTGGCCGGGAGCGGCTGGACCAGCCTGCCGTTCCTGCGCTGGCTGCGCGTGCCCACGCTGATCCTGTCCGGGGACGACGACCCGCTCATCCCGCTGGTCAACGCCCGGCTCATGAACGTGCTCATCCCGGACTCGCGACTGCACGTCTACCATGGCGGCCACCTCGGCCTGATCACCGAGGCGGCCGAGCTCGCGCCGGTGGTGGATGCCTTCCTGGCCGCCCCTGATCGCTGATTGAGGAGACCGTCATGCCCAGCAAGGGCCAGCCCATCGTCACCGACTCCGACTTCTACCTGCTGGAGCAGAAGCTCGAGCCCGAGGGGCGGGAGCTGCTGCACAAGGTGCACGAGTTCATGGAGAAGTCGATCCAGCCGGTCATCAACCACTACTGGACCCGGGAGGAGTTCCCCTTCGACCTGCTGCCCGAGCTGAAACAGCTCGGTATCGCCGGGCTGGCCTACACCGGCTATGATTGCCCGGGCGGCGGCAACCTGCTGGACGGCATGATGGCCATGGAGCTGGCCCGGGTCGACCCGTCCATCGGCACGTTCTTCGGCGTGCACAGCGGCCTGGCCATGGGCTCGATCTACCTGTGCGGGTCGGAGGAGCAAAAGCAGCGCTGGCTGCCCGAGATGGCGCGGATGGAGAAGATCGGCGCCTTCGGGCTGACCGAACCCGACGTCGGCTCGGGCGTGGCCGGCGGGCTGACCACCACGGCCCGGCGGGACGGGCCCGAGTGGGTGCTGGACGGCCAGAAGAAGTGGATCGGCAACGCCACGTTCGCGGATTACGTCATCATCTGGGCCCGGTCGCTGGAAGACGACCAGGTCAAGGGGTTCGTGGTGGAGAAGGGCACGCCGGGCTTCGAGACCTCCAAGCAGAAGGACAAGATCGCGCTGCGGGTAGTCCAGAACGCGCACATCACCATGGACGGGGTCCGGGTGCCGGAGGAGAACCGGCTGCAGGAGGCCAACTCGTTCGCCGACACCGCGGCCGTGCTCCGGCTGACCCGGGCCGGGGTGGCCTGGCAGGCCACCGGCTGCGCCCGCGGGGCCTACGAGCACGCCCTGGCCTACGCGCGCCAGCGCCAGCAGTTCGGCCGCCCGATCGGGGGTTTCCAGCTGGTGCAGGACCTGCTGGTCAAGATGCTGTCCAACGTCACCTCCTCGGCCGTGCTGTGCGCCCGGCTATCGGAGCTGCAGCAGGCCGGCCTGGCCGAGGACCACCATTCCGCGCTGGCCAAAGCATTCTGCACGGTCCGGATGCGGGAGACGGTCGGCTGGGCCCGCGAGCTGCTGGGCGGCAACGGCATCCTGCTGGAGAACCACGTCGGCCGGTTCGTGGCCGACGCCGAGGCCATCTACTCCTACGAGGGCACTCGGGAGATCAACACGCTGATCGTGGGCCGGGCCATCACCGGCCTGGGCGCCTTCGTCTGAGCAGGCCGCAGGGGCCGCGGCCCCTGCGGCCCGGACGCGAGCGGGATAGCAGCGAGCTGCGCCTAGCGGGCCGACCAGCCGCCGTCCAGGACGTAGGACGCGCCGTTGGCGAACGAGGCCGGGGCCGAGCACAGGAACGCGGCCAGCTCGGCGACTTCGGCGGGCTCGATCAGCCGCTTGATAGCCGGCTCGGTCAGCATGATCTCCTCGACCACGCGCTCCTCAGAGATGCCGTGGACCCGGGCCTGGTCGGCGATCTGCTTCTCGACCAGCGGGGTGCGCACATAAGCCGGGCAGATCGTGTTGGAGGTGACCCCACGCGGGCCGCCCTCCAGCGCGATCACCTTGGACAGCCCTTCCAGGCCGTGCTTGGCCGCCACGTAGGCGGCCTTGTAGGCACTGGCGCGCAGGCCGTGCACTGAGGAGATGTTGATGACCCGGCCCCATTCCCGGGCGTACATGTGCGGAAGCGCGGCCTGGGTGAGCCGGAACGGGGCCTCCAGCATGACGGCCAGGATGAGGTGGAACTTCTCCGGCGGGAACTCCTCCAGCGGCGCCACGTACTGCAGGCCCGCGCAGTTCACCAGGATGTCGGCCTGGCCGGCCACGGCGGCAGCGTCGAAGTCACCGCCCAGGTCCACCTGGACGGCACGGCCGCCGACCCGCTTGGCCACCGCGCCGGCCGCGTCGCCGTTCAGGTCGGCCACGAGGACTTCGGCGCCGTCCGCGGCCAGCCGGATCGCGCAAGCCTCGCCAATACCGCTGGCGCCGCCGGTGACCACGGCCAGCCGTCCGGCCAGGTCCTCGCTCATACGTTCTCCTTTGCTGGGGCTGGGGGTGCTTGCGGGCAGCCGGGACTATGGCCCTCGCTGACCACGGTGCCGCACTCGGGGCAGATCAGGTGGGCGAAACAGGCCGCCTCGCCGGCTTCCTTGCGGGCGGACAGCGCGAGGCGCAGCAGCTGAGCCAGTACTGCCGCCTGGCTATGGTCGAGGTCCCGGGTCGCCGTGAGCAGGGTCAGCGGGCCGGCCGCGACGCGGGCCCGGAGGCGGCCCAGCGCGGCCCGCTGTGCGGCACCGCCAAGCTCGTCCAGGTAGCGCTCGCGGAACTCGCCGAACTTGGCCGGATCGTGCCCGTACCAGGTGCGCAGGCCCGTGGAGGGAGCAACGTCCTTGGCCCAGTCGTCCAGCTGGAGGTCGTCCTTCCGGAGCCCGCGCGGCCAGATCCGGTCGACCAGCACGCGGGCGCCGTCGCCATCCTCGGGTTCGTCGTAGACCCGGCGGACCCGGATGCCGGGCAGCGGACTAGGTCCCATCGCGGGAAGCGCCGTTACCGGCGCAGCTCGGCCCATATGGTCTTGCCCGCGCTGCCTAGCGACTCGACCCCCCAGCCGCTGGCCAGCGCGTCGACCGCGCCGAGGCCGTGCAGCGGGACCGGCATCAGCACCCCGGCGGGATCGCCGGCGGGCAGGGCCCGGGCGTCCCGGACGCTTACCCGGACCAGGTCATTGTGCGCGGACAGGATGACTGTGAAGGCGGAGTGCGCGTGCACGATCGCGTTGGCCGCGAGTTCGGTCACGACCAGGGCGGCGTCCTCGGCCACGTCGGCCATGCCCCAGCCGGTCAGGGTGCTGACCGCGAAGTGCCGGGCTGTGGCGGGCGCCTCCCGGGAGAACGCGAACGTGCGCACCGCGCCGGTCTGCCCGGCCTCGGCGCGCAGGGCTACCGCTTCGGGCGCCGTCTCCGCCACCTGGCCCGGCAAATCCCCCACAAGCTGCTCGTGCACCCGGCAGACCTCGGCCAGGGCGTCGGCTCGGCCGGGCCGGGTCACCGAGTCGGCCCGGTAGCCGCAAAATAGCGAGAAGGGCAGCTCACGGCCGAGGTCGTCCCACATCTGCTCGAGGTGAGCGGCCTCGTTGACCAGACCGTCGTCCCAGAGTGCAGCCACCATCTCCGCGTAGGCCCGGACCACGCGGCCGTTCGCCCCCGCCCGCCGGATCAGCCCGCCAACGACGCGGTCAAAGGCGTCGGGGTCGAGCCGGTCGGCGGCACTGAACTCGCGTAGCGTTTCGCGCGAGTCCACCACCACATAGGCTCCGCGTGCGCGGGCCGTGTCCAGATCGGCGCCGTCCTTCGTCAGCCGGGCCTCGAACGCGTTCCGGTGCTCGGGCGACGCGATGACAATGGCCGCGCCGTCCCGGTCGAGCGCCCCCAGCAGGTAATCAGCCACCCGTTCGGCAAGTTCCGCGTCGTGACTATAAAACTGAACGACATGCCGGCCGCGTTTGCCGGGCCGGCCACCGTTCAGGTATCCCCCGTTCAGGTATTCAGTGCCAACCACCGTTTCTCCATCTGGTAAAACAAGTCGCATCCAAGCTCGACGGCATACTTGCCCACCTATTCGCGGGGCATGCATCGGAGCCAGGATTGCCCGGGGACCAGGCCGGCCGTGGGGTTAGCGCGGAATGGCATAATTCATGATCACGAATGGTTTTAGGTCGTTTTTCGGGTCAAAAGTCTTCGCGATCATGAAAACACTCAACTGTTCGGATAACGCGGCTGGCATGCGGGTTGAGGGTGAGAATGCAGTGGCTAGATAGCGCGGACCGGCCGGCGGCTCGCCAGCGGCCATCAGCGGCTGGCCGGCGCGGCCAGGGCGGCCGGACTCCCGGCCAGGCTGTCTGGGTAGAACCGGCGGGCCACGTCGAGCACCTCGTCCAGGCCGGGCCACCAGGGGCCGGGCCGGAGCGAGCCGAGCTCGTGCAGCAGGCCTGCGGCCTGCTGGGCCGGCTCGGCCGCGGGCACCACCGCCACCCGGTGCGACCGGACCGAGCAGAGCGGGCCGAGGTGGAAGTCGGGCGCGGGGCTGGTCTCGGCGCCGGGGGGCGGGGTCTCGGCGGCGAGGACGAGGTAGTAGTCGGGGAGCTCGAACTGGCCGGCCCGCCAGGCGGCGAGGGCGCGGGCCGCGTCGGCCTC
>JBAPYC010001107.1:0-7870 GCA_049284535.1 Streptosporangiaceae bacterium | reverse complement strand
GACCACCGATGAGAATCCCGAACGGGTTGCGGCGGTCAGAGCGTTGACCTGGGCATATCTGCGATCCGCCCTGGATCCAAAAGACCGGGCGTGGCCCGAGGCGGTTTCGGTCCTCGAGGACGCTGACGAACCCATCGCGACGGTCGAAACGAAGAAGTAGCGACCGCCACCGTGGGCTGCCGGTCGCTATAGGCCGGAGGCGGACAACCCGTCGGATCGTTCCTATGCGGACCTGACGGCGACCGGCCCGGCGCTAGAGCACGAGAAGACCGCCGGCGCTGCGCCTGCCGAAACTACGTCCGCGCAGTTCAGGCTGCTCGATGGTACTCGTGGATGACACCTCCGAAGCGGTCGCGCCGACGTACGTCCAGCCAGGGAATCTTTCCCGGATCGCTGATCGGTTCGAGGACTGGACGGGGCGGGGCTGCTTTGATTCATGGCCTGGTTGGGGCGGTGCCGGTTGTGGTGTTCTTCGAACTCCCGCAGCGCCCGCAAGAGGTGGCGCTGGTTCCAGATCAGGGTGCGATCGAGAAGTTCGTAGCGCACTTCCTGTACCCAGCGCTCCATGATCGAGTTCATGCGGGGCGTGGGAACGCCGGTGCGGACGGTCGAGATGCCGGCGTCGGTGAGGATCTGGCCGAACCGGGCGGGAAACTTGGCGTCCCGGTCCCGGACCAGGTACGCGATCACCGCGCCGGCATCTTCGAGGTCCATGACCAGATAGCGGGCGTGCTGAGCCATGCAGGCACGGCGTTCCCCAGTCGTCATCGTCCGGCGGGTCCACGATGTCCTGCCCCGTTAGTCCTTAGTTGGCACCCGCCCCCGGTCCTCCCTCCGGGGCATCGGCTGGACAGGAACCGGCAGGGGTCCGGGAATGGCACGGCCCAGCCTGCTTCCGTCCGGGCCGATAAACACCGACTCTTGCTGATCCGGTGCCCTATGGCGCCACTCGGGGTGCCGGGCCGCGTGGTAGATCGCGATCAGCCACACGGCCAGCAAGATCAGCGGACCGGCCGTTATGGCGATGTAATCGCCGATACTGAACTGGGTCGGGTTCGCGCTCACTGTCCCAGGCTCGGCCCGCCGAGGGCTGCCGCACATCCTCAAGGTGGCTGGTTCCAAACGCTCCCATGCAGACTGGGGCGGCAGGCGGTGCTCTTTCTGTTGCTGGCGCTACTGGTCATCGTCACGCTGACTGGCCTCTTTGCGCGCCAGGCACATACCCGTCGTCATTACCGCGAAAGCGGGCGACATTCGGGCGTGCGGACGGTCGGTGTCACCGCCGGCTTTCTACGGACGGCCACGGACAAGCCGTGCTAGCCGCATGTTCTGGCATCCCGTGTGCCCCGGCCCGGGTGATTTCCCGGGACGGGGCGGAAGGCGAGCGCTGATGAGAAGGACGGCGGCCCGGCGGCCAGGTCAGCGGTGAAGAAGTCCAGCGCCAGGATCCCGTGCGCCTGCGATCGCAGGAACGCCGCCCAGCCAGAGCCATCCCGGCGCGGAGCCGGGCCGACGCCGGCGTCCTTGAGGATCTGCCACCGTCGACGGCGCCACGATGATGCCGAGTCCGGCAAGCTCACCGTGGATCCGCCGGCACCCCCATGACTCGTTCTCCCGCGCCAGCTGGAGCACCACCGACCGCACAGTGCGGCGCACCGGCGGCCGGCCAGAACGTCCCCGGCGCGACAACCGCGCCCGCCGGCGGCGGACAATGACGCAGCGCCACCGCAAGATCGTGGCGGAAGGGAGGATCCGCCGCGACGCGGCCAAGCGCCCGGCCGGCATCGTCCCGGCGAGCAGGGCCAGCCAAGCCCGATCCGACCACGTCAACCTCGAATGAGCGCGAGGTCGTTCGCGCAGGGCCACCGCAAGCTGGTGGCGCAGCCAGGACCTCGGCGTCCTCCACTATGCCTCCCGCCGCGACAGGCTCAGCACCGACACGGTCCGGGTCACGACGATGAAGATCAGCTTCAAGCCACAAGACGAAGATCATCGCACCTCCGGAAAGACCAGGAACTGCCTGCCCGACACCCGAACGCGGGGCGGACCGACCGCGATCTGCAGAGGATCTGCCTAGGTGGATCCTGCGGTAGCCCCAACCAGCATTCTCGCGGGCAGCCGCAGGATCAGAGCCCTGATGTTCCGCCGGGCGGCCGGGCCGCCGGTCCTGCGGCGGCGGCCTTTCGGTATCACAGCGAGCTGGGTCGCGAGAAGTGCCCTGTCCGCCCAGTCCAGGTTGTGGCGGTGCGGCTGCTGCCGCCGCGCGTTCGCCTCACGATCACCCTGTACGGCCTGTCGGTGCGGGCGCTGGTCGGGTGGGGCAGTTCACTGGTCAGTTACTCCGGGCGCGCAACGCCTGGAGCACGGCATCACGCTGTCCTCGCAGCTGCGTGCGCGTACAGGCGCTCGTATCCCTCGGCCATGACTGTGACGTCGAAGTTCCGCTCGACGTGGCTGCGGCAGGCGACTGGATCAAGGTCGCCCGCTTTCCTGATTGCCGCGGGCAGGTCTGCCGGGTCCTCGAGGACGAACCCCGTGACGCCGTCCGCCACCACCTCGGGCACGGAGCCGCGGTTCAGTGCGACCACCGGGGTGCCGCACGCCATGGCCTCGATCATCACCATGCCGAACGGCTCGTCCCAGCAGACGGGGAACACCAGGCAGTGCGCCCGCCCGGCCAGCTCCTGCTTGGTCCGCATGTCCGCCTCGCCGACGGAGCGGGCGTGCTCGCCCAGCCGGAGCGCGATCTCGGCCCGGAAGTACGCCAGTTCCGGTGGCTCCTGGAGCTTGCCGGCGAGCAGGATGGGCCGCCCAGCCTCCATGGCTGCATCGATAGCCAAGTGAGCGCCCTTGTCGGGGCTGAACCGACCGAGGAAGAGCACATAGTTGTCCTTGTCCGGCCGGAACGTAAACTTGGCCACGTCAATCGCGTTGTGGACTGTGCCACCCCACGTCACCTGGGGCCCGAGCCGCCGCTGCGCGTCCGAGATGGCGACCAGGCAGACGTCCGGCGAAATTTTCTCGTAGTAGGTGCCGATCTCGCCGGTGACTGGGCCGTGCGCGGTGACCACGGTCGGCGCTTTCCGGCCCCGCGCGGCCAGCGGGCCGGTCATCGTGTGGTCGTGGATCACGTCCACGTCCAGCTCTTCGAGGTAGCGGCCCGCCCAGGCCGCGTGCACGATCTCTGGCAGCGGCTCCCCGAGCCGCTGCGATGGGGCTTGCTCGAACGTACGCAGGAAATGTGCCCGGGTGCCGTTGTAACCCGCTCCGACCAGGATCACATCGTGACCGCGGTCGGCCAGCGCGTCGATGAGGTCACCGGCCATCAGCTCGATCCCGCCGTAGGCCTGCGGTGGCACGTCGAACCAGGGCGGGGTCACGAACGCGATCCGCAGGCGACGCTGGCGGTGCGGGCTGGTCCGTCGGCTATCCCTGTTCATCGTGCCTCCCCGGGAGTGAGTTCGGACATCGGCGCTTGCACCAGCTCGATGTCTGGCGGCAGGCCGTCGACTTCGGCGCTGTTCTCTGCGGCCCGGATCGAGATCCGGCCGCCCGCGAACGGCAGCCGGTCGATCCGGACCTCGCCCAGTTCCCTGGGCAGCGCCGGGGCGATCCTGAGCTGGCGGCAGGGAAGGCACGGCTCGAACCGCAGCAGCGTCCGGAGCAGGTGCAACGGGGCAGCTGACGCCCAGGCCTGTGGTGAGCAGGACGTGGGGTAGGGCAGCGGCTGCGGATACTCAGCCCGGCCGAAACCGCAGAACAGCTCGGGTAGCCGATGCTCGAAGGCCCGGGCCGCGTCCAGCATGCTGAGCGCGACCCGCTGGGCATGACCGGTGAAGCCGTAACGCATCAGCCCGGCCGCGATGATGGCGTTGTCGTGCGGCCACACTGACCCGTTGTGGTAGCTCATCGGGTTGTACGCCCGCATGGTGGAGGCCAGCGTGCGGATGCCTCAGCCGGTGAACATCGGCGGGCTCATCAGCTGGTCCGCGACGGCGCCGGCTTTATCGGCGTCAACGATGCCGGTGGACAGGCAGTGGCCCATGTTCGACGCGAGCGCGTCGATCGGCCGCTTGTCGCGGTCCAGTCCGACCGCGTACCATCCCTTGTCCGGCAGCCAGAACGTCTCGTTGAACGCCCGCTTGAGCCCGGCGGCGCGTTCCTCATAGCGCCGGGCCGTGCCGGCGTCGCCCATGTCACGGGCGATGTGAGCCCGGGCCAGGTAGGCGGCGTACACGTACCCTTGCACCTCGGCCAGTGCGATCGGCGGCTGCGCGATGGTGCCATCGGCGAAGTTGATGCCGTCGGACGAGTCCTTCCAGCCCTGATTGACCAGGCCGCGATCGGTGCGGCGGCGGTACTCGATGAAACCGTCTCCATCCAGGTCGCCGTACCTTTCGATCCAGGTCATAGCCCGGTCGGCGTGCGGGAGCAGTTCATCGGCCAGCGGGCTGGGCAGTACTCCCCAGCGGCGCAGCTCGCCGAGCAGCATCACGAACAGCGGCGTCGCGTCGACGGACCCGTAGTACGCCGCGCCCCCGGGGCCGCCGGAGGTGCCGCTGACGCTCTCCCCGTGCCGGATCTCGTGGATGATCTTGCCCGGCTCCTCCTCGGTGAGCGGGTCCACGTGCTCACCCTGGACCTCAGCCAGCGTGCGCACTGTGCCGACCGCCAGCGAATGGTCCAGCGGCAGGGCCATGCCTGAGGCGATCACCGAGTCCCGGCCGAAGATGGTCATGAACCACGGGGCGCCGGCCGCAACGGCGGCAGGCAGGTCGGGCCGGTCGGAATCGAAGATCCGGAGGGACCCGAGGTCCGCCCGGCTCCGGCGCAGTGTCCGGGCCAGGCTTCCGCACGTAATCGTCGCCACCGGGCTGCCGCGCTCCCAGGTCTGCTGGCGCTGAGCCGGCCCGGTCCACTCGATCGGCTGGTCGGGCGGGAACCGCGGTGCCAGCTCCTGCCCGTCGATCACGGGCTGCATGAGGACCGTGGTCTGCCAGGTGTTGCGTGGTTCCACCACCACCGTGAAGGACAGGCCGCCCGGGCTGACCGCTGCTCCGTGAGCGCTGACCCGGACGCCCCGGAGCCGGTCATGCAGCCGGGAGCTGATCACCAGGCCATCGCGGCCGGCGTCCACGGTGCGCTGCCCGGTACCGGTGCTCCGCCCGGCTTTGACGTCGAAGATCCCGGCCAGATCGGACTCGGCTCGCAGGCTGATGTGGACCCCGATGGATTCCTCGGCGAAGTTCTGCACGGCGATGTCCTCACGCATGCCGTCCCCCACGTAGCGGGTCCGGGTGACCAGCACGGTGCTTTCGGCCCGGCCCGGCCGCGGGTGACTGCGCCCGACGAACGTGGCGGAGAACGGCTGGCCCGGCAGCACCCCCATCGGCTCCACCGGATCGCCGTCCACCAGCAGCTCCCATCGCGACGCCAGCCGGGTGTCCCGGTAAAACACTCCGTCCGTGCCGCCGGGGACGATGTCACCGGATGGCAGGCAGACGCAGAATGCCGTCCCCTCGATGAGAGTGATCGTGCCCGGGGTGGTGGGGCTCGGGACCTGCTGCGTACCCGATTCCGTCATCGCGCTCACGCTCCGAGGACCTGCGGCCCCGCCGCAATGGGCCCGGCCGAGGGCAGTTCGTCGGCCAGCCCAGTGAGTTCGGCGAGCCGCTCGACCGGCTTGGACAACGCGACGAACTGGATGGAACAGGGCCGCCCTTCGGCTCGCCGGCACGTCTGCGCCAGCAGCCAGGTGGCGAAACAGTCGATGAACGTGACACCAGACAGGTCGACGAGCAGGCGGGGTTCGCTTCCCTCTAGCAGGTGGATCAGCCGTTGCTGAAGCAACGGTGCCGAGTTGACGTCGACATCCCCCTCGACGTTGACCAGAGCGTGGTCGTGATACCGCCGCACGCACATTGACAGGTACATGACGCTCCTGACCGGTCCGTTTCCTACCCCACGACCATTGCCGCCGACGACTGCGCAGGGCATCCACAGAACGGCTAGTTGTTCTGGCCCGGGCCCGTCCCCATCCGGGCCTGAACTCAGGAGTGCCGGCCACCAAGGTGGCCCGCAGCGCTCGGCGCGGCGTCGCGGTCCTGCTGAAGATCCACGCGCACTGTATCGACGGGCAGGCTGACGCCGATTTCCGCGGGCCGGTCCTATATAGAAATCTAGACAGGACGGCCGCACCTATTTAGAGTTTGGGTATGGGGTTGCGACTGACCCTCCAGGTGCAGCTGATCGTGCAGGCGCTGCTGCGTGATCCGGCCATGGAGAAGTACGGGCTGGAGCTGTCCGAGGAGACCGGGCTCCAGCCCGGGACGGCCTATCCCATCCTGCTGCGGCTGGAGCACGAGGGCTGGGCGACCAGTCGCTGGGAGGACGTCGACCCGCGAGCGGAAAAACGCCCGGCCCGGCGGTACTACCGCCTGACGCCCGGCGGCGCGGTTCAGGCCAGCGCTGCTCTCGCCGGGGCGCGCCGCCCGAAGGATGCGGCGCTGCGCCGTCTGGCCGAGGGAGATGGTGCCGCATGATGCCCGCCGTTGACCCGCGTCGCGACGCGCGCAGGAAACGGGCGCGCGTCGCCATGTTCATCACCGCGGGCGCCATGGTGGCCTCCTCAGCCTTGGACGGAACGCGTTTCAGCGGCTGGCAATGGGCGCCGTGGGTTCTCGGCATCGCCCTCATCATCGTCTTCACCGCCATCTCCATGAAGTCTGGCGGCGGCCCGCGCGGCCGCGCCGGGATCGGCGGGTTCAGCGGTCGTGACCAGGCTGCGGGTGAGGCATCCGGCGGCCTGGTGGCGCACCGGTGGCCCGGCCTGGTCATGATGTCGCGGATAATGCCCGAGCCCGCTGGCCGCCGGTGGCTGGCGGAGGCGGAGAGCGTGTTGTGGGAGATCGCGGCCGATCGGCGCGCAACGGCGGTCCGCAGCTACCTGCTGTCAGGACCCAGGGTGGCGGCGGCGATGTGGGCTCACGAGGGCCTGCAGCGAATGCGGCCCAGCCCGCGCCATCCGAGCTGATGACCTGAGGATTTCGCATGCCACTGGAAAGAACACCAGAGAGTTCGAAGCGTGTCGCCATCGGCGACCTCGTCCTTGCCATCGCCCTCGTGGTGGTCGCGGCCGTGACAGGTATCTGGTTCGCTTACGTCGTCGCAGCGGCCGCTCTGCTGTTTGCCGCTGTTGTCTGGGTCCTGGCCAACCGGGAGATCAACCGCCGCGGCGGGAACAACGGTGCCTCCGGCTCATGACGGCCACCGGCGAAGCCGGGGCGCCACGATAGCAACCATCGCCCCCGAGCAGATTCCAGGCGAACGGGAGCTCGACGCAGTGAATGGCGAGGTCGCTATAGAACGGCGACGGCCACCGGAAGTCGTACCGCCACGTGGTGTCGGGGCTCGTCTTCACCCGCAGGTCGGTCCAGCGTGCCATCGACTGGCGGAAGGTCTGGATACCGATCAACTGGCCGAGAAGCGCCGCCGCGGTGGGAAGCTCGGGATGGCTCGCGAGGTAATCCGCGGCGAGTTCCCGCGGAAGCCCCGCTTCGACCATCGCTCCGGCGACGTCGACGCCTCGCAGCTGCTCCTCGGCGTGCGATCCAGTCGCCCCAGTGGAGGTGTCGGCGGCCTGCCGGAACTGCCCGCTGGCGGCCACGAAGAAGACCCTATGGCCATCACAGAACGTGACTGTATTCGCTAGTCGACGCACCGCCGCGTTGCCCCGAACGCCGATTCGCGGGTCCGTGCGGGTAGTGAGATAGTCGTCCTTCGGTGCGCTCGCGAACCGGCGACCGGCGTAGCTAGCCTGTCACACCGAGGAGGAACCGCATGGCCGATTCTGACCGCCGGAGCACGTTGC
>JBAPYC010001106.1:0-5396 GCA_049284535.1 Streptosporangiaceae bacterium | reverse complement strand
GCCGCGGACCGGCCGGCTCGCCGCGGGCTGCCGTCCGCGCGGGGCTTGAGCCCCGGCCCGGCCGCGAACGAGCTGCCCATGGCGACGTAGCGGGCACCGGATTCGATCACATCCCCATCATTTCAGTTGCACCCATACCAGCGGCCCACATCTCAACGGCCCCATCTCAACGGCCGTCTCAGCGACCCCAGTTCAGCGGCCACTGAGCCAGACGAAGCTCCAGGGCGGCAGCTCGATCCGGCCGGCGGTGATCGTCAGCTCGCCCGAGCTCGAGTGCACATGCGCGGGGTCGTGCAGTCCGGCGCGGGCCAGGATCCCGGCGTCGGTCGCCTGGGTGAGGTCGCTGAAGTTGGTGAGCGACAGGAACGGGGCGCTGCGCGGGTGCACCCGGCGGTAGGCCAGCACGCTGCGGTTATCGGTCGCCAGCACCTCGGTACTGCCGCCGGCCCACAGCGCGAGAAGCGACCTGCGGGCGGCGGCCAGCGCCCGGAGCGCGGCGAACGCCCGTCCCTCCAGCGATCCGGGGTCGTGCCGCCGGGCGGCCGCGTCCCAGTCCATCCGCGGCCGGTGCATCCACCGGTTGTCGTGCTGGTGCGCCGGGTCCGCCGCCCAGCCCGGGTCGCTGCGCAGGGCCAGCTCGTCGCCCATGTAGATGAGCGGGATCCCGCCGAAGGAGCAGACGATGGCGTACATCGACTCCAGCCGCCGCAGGCCGGCGCTCACCTCGTCCGCGTCGCCCGTCTCGAGCGCCGCCTCGATGCCGCACAGCGAGGCGGCCATGCCGGAAGTGCGGGCGTCGCCGGTGGCCGGGTTGTCCTGGAACAGCGCGCCACGGCCGAACGAGCCGGGGAAGCCGCCAGCGTAGAAGTCGGCCAGGAAGCGCCGGTGGGCAAAGCCGTTCGCGCCCACCGCCGCGGCATCGGCATCGGACACCGCCCAGCCGATGTCGTCGTGGCACCGGACGTAGGTGACCCAGGAAGTCGGCGCGGGCGCGGCCTGGCGGCGGGACAGCGCGTGGGCGGCCAGCCGGACGTCGCGGGTGGCCAGGCTGGACCAGAGCATCACCATGAGCTGGTTGTCATAGGCCAGGTCGCATTCGGGCCGGAACACCTCGTGCGCGCCGAGGTACTGGGCCAGCATGTCCGGGCTGACGATGGCCTCGGCCTTGAGCACCAGGCCGGGCGCGGCCAGCCTGGTCAGCGCGCGGAACGCCTGCAGCAGCAGGTGCGCTTCGGGCTGGTTCTGGCAGTCGGTGCCGAGCCGCTTGGCCAGGAACGGGACCGCGTCCAGCCGGAGCACGTCGATGCCGCGGTTAGCCAGGTCGAGCATGGTGGCGAGCATGCCTGCGAACACCGCCGGGTTGGCGTAGTTCAGGTCCCACTGGTACTCGTGGAAGCTGGTCCACACCCAGCCCAGTCCCGGAACCTGGGTGAAGTTGCCCGGCGCCAGGTCCGGGAACACCTCGGGCAGCGTGCGCTCGAAGGCGTCCGGCTCGGTCCGGTCCGGGTAGATCAGGTACATCTCCTGGTAGCCGGGTTCGCCGGCCAGCGCTTTAAGAGCCCATTCGTGCTCCCGCGCGGTGTGGTTGAGCACTAGGTCGATGCAGAGCGCGATACCGCGCGCGTGCAGGCCGGCGGCCAGCGCCTGCAGGTCGGCCATGGTGCCGAGGCTGGGGTTGACCTGGGCGTAGTCCGCCACGGCGTAGCCGCCGTCGTTCTCCCCCTCGCGCGGCCGCAGCAGCGGCATCAGGTGCAGGTAGGTGACGCCCAGCTCGACCAGGTAGTCCAGGTGCTGGCTGATCTGCGCCAGCGACCCGGCGAACCGGTCGGCGTAGCACACGTAGCCGATCATGCCCGAGCGCTGGAACCAGGCCGGGTCGATCTCACGGCGGCGGTCGAGCAGGCGCAGTTCGGCCGGGCGTGACGCGGCTGCCTCGAGCACGTCGAGCACCAGGCCCGTGATGAGCTTGCTGGCGTCGGTGACGTCGCCGTACAGCTGCCGCAGCGGCTCGGTGATGTCGGCAGACAGCGTGTCCAGCCGGGTCAGGAAGGCGTCGGCCTCTATCGCGCCGAGCCGGGATCGCGCCTGCTGTGCCACGCGCGCAAGCTGCTCCGGAGCCAACCCCGTCACGTGCCATGTCCCCTATCTGCGGCGGGCAACCGGTACCTGCGGCGGGCAGCCGGAAACGATCACTGGAGCAGACGATATCGCCGCCGTCGCGCACCGCGCCAGCAGGCCCGCCTCAGCTTTTGCTGCTGTCACGAGATCGTGGCGGAAAGGGGCTCAGCGGTTGATCCGGTACCCCACAGGTCTATTAACTTCCCCCGCCGTGATCCCGGCCGCGTGCGTCACGGGGCCCAGCCTGCTGTCATCAGGAAGAGACTGAACCACACAGACGCGGCGCCGAACACGCCGATCACGAGACCCAGCAGCCACGTGGGCAGCGGAGCAAGGAGCCGGGCCACCGGCACGCTGAGCAGCACGGCGGGGAGCAGGAAGCGCGGCTTGGAGCCGAGGTAGAGGGGTCCCACGCCAAGGGCGATGACGACAATCGCAAGCGTGTAGACGTGCACGCTCCATGGAAACCTCTCGGTGAGGCTGCAGATGGTGAGCACGACTGCGGCTGCTAGCACCAAGAGGGTCATGACTTCGGCCGCAGACGGTTGGTCGAACAGCGCGTCCTTCACGGCGAGGAAGACGCCCTGTCCCCAGTCGAAGCCGTCGTGGCCGTTCTTCTCGAGCCCGATATATCCGCCGAGGTGGCGCAGCCTGACGGCTGAATAGGCCCAGTAGCCGAGCACGCCGAGCGGGGACAGCAGCAGGGCCACCGCCGGGCGCCACCACATGGCGGCAGGCTGGCGCGCCCTCAGCGCCGCGATCACGGTGGGCAGCGCTGCGACCGTGACCGCCGCGACCAGGGCCACGCCCGTGCTGCTGCGCGCCAGGCCGGCGCCGATGGTGAGGACCGCGGCCATCAGCCAGCGGCGCTCGACGAGCGCGACGAGGGACCAGATGGCAAGCGCGCAGAACAAGGCCTCGGAATACACCATGGACAGCACGAACGAGGCGGGCGCTACCGCCCACACCGCGACCATGACCAGGCTGAGCCGCCGGTCACCGATCAGTGCCATGCCGAGCCTGGTCAGCCCCCACGCCGCCGCCAGGCCCGCGGCGATGGTGACGGCGAAGCCCGCGAGTTTCAGGCCGATCCCGGGTATCCAGGCGATTGTGTCGATGGCCAGCGGATAACCCGGGTACGAGACGAGGATTGAATCGGGATGCTGATAGCCCGGCACATAGGCATACCCGTGGGCAGCGATGTACAGGAAGCGGCCACTGTCCCATGACACGATCAGGTGGACCAGCGACCACGCACGGAATCTGCCATGGTGCACCAGGAGCGCGGCCACCGCCAGAGTGAGAACGCGTACCGCGGCGTAGATGAGCACCCCACAGGCAGCCAGGGCGGACCGGGAGCCGGCTTCCTGATCGCCTCGCGCAGCGGGAGCCGCGTCCCGGGAATTCTCAGTAGCACTGGACGGCATCGGCGACCGGCCCCCCACATTGATTACCCGGATCGTACCCGCACGGACAGGCGCAGGGCAGCCGAAGGTCTGCCGATGCGGACGCTGAACTCGCCGGGCGGCCGGACCCAGCGCCTGACGCCTCGTCGTAGCGCGCGGCGGCGATTGGCCACTTATTAGCTGGCCGTGCTGCTGGCCAACGCCGCCGTCGCGCACCACGCCAGCAGGCCAGCCTCAGCTTTGCTGCTGTCACAAGATCGTGGGCGATCCGGGTTCTGCGCATTACCCGGGGGACTATCGGGGGACTCGAACCGGCGCGGGTATTACCCGCAGCCGTCTCAGCATGGGGCTGGTATCTGCAGTCCCCTCAGCGGCCGTTCCGCGTCACACCTGGCTTTGTCAGGGCTGCGTGCTTGACGCCGTGCTGTCGGCCGGGCCGCCGATGCCGAGGCTGATCTGCATCGGCTTCCGCTGCCTGATCTGTGCTCCAGATGCCGGCCTGGTTATGCTGATGGCGGCGGGTTAGCGGGTGGCCCGGCGAGCATTACCGGGCTGGTGGTTCAATGTCGGAGGCCTCGATCGGACACGCCGGCCTGGATTCTTCTCCGCATCAGGTCTTCGTCGGCGGATCTGGCGGGCTGCCCAGGCCGCTGACGAGTTTCATCGGCCGCGAGCGGGAGCTGGCGGAGGCGAGGCGACTTCTGAAGGGCAGCTGCCTGCTCACGCTGACCGGCCCCGGCGGCAGCGGCAAGACGCGTCTGTGTATCGAGCTCGCCGCGGAGGCGGCGGCCGATTACCCCGATGGGGCGTATTTTGTCCGGCTGGCGCCGGTCAGGGAGCCGGGTCTGGTGTCATCGTCGATCGCGCAGGGAATCGGGCTGCCCGATTCCGGGGGCCGGCCCCTGGTAGAGCACCTGGCAAGTTACCTGCGCGACCGTAAGCTCCTGCTGATCCTGGACAACTTCGAGCACCTGCTGGCGGCGGCGCCGGTGGTGGTCGGATTGCTGGCGCAGGCCCGCGACCTCCGGATGGTGGTGACCAGCCGGTCGCCTCTGCGGGTCTCGGGCGAGCAGGAATGCCCGGTCCCCCCGCTGGCGCTGCCCCGGCAGGACGCGGCCGCCACCGCTTCATCCGTCGCCGCGTGTGAATCGGTAAGGCTGTTCGCCGAACGGGCGGCGGCCGCGGTACCGGACTTCACCCTCGACGAGCAGAACGCCGGCGCGGTGGCCGAGATCGTGCGCCGGCTTGACGGCTTGCCGCTGGCGATCGAGCTGGCTGCGGCTCGGGTAAGGCTGCTGCCGCCAGAGGCAATCTGCAGGCGGCTGGAGCAGTCGCTGGGACTGCTCACTGGTGGGAGCCGTGACCTGCCGGACCGTCAGCGAACCTTGCGTGCCACCATCGAGTGGAGCTATGACCTGCTCGGCGAGGAGGCCAGGCGGCTGCTGGCAGCCTGCTCGGTGTTCCGCGGCAGTATGCCCCTCGAGATGATCGAGCGGGTCTGCACCGAGGACGCCGCCGGAATCATGGTGCTGGACGGCCTGCAAGAGCTAATGGACCAGAGCCTGCTGCGCCAGGTGCGGCCATCGGGAGGGCCGCGTTATGCGATGCTGGAGACGATCCGCGAGTTCGCGGCCGAGCGCCTAGCCGGAACAGCGGAGGCCGCCCGGCTGCACCGGGCGCACGCGGCTGCCTTCCTGGCCCTGGCCGAGGAGGCCGATCGCCAGCTCACCGGGCCGGGCCAGCAGGACTGGCTGGAGCGGCTCGACGTCGAGCACAACAACCTCCGCGCGGCGATCGACTGGTACCGCCAGGACAATCCGCCCGCCGCGCTGCGCCTGGCCGCCGCGATGGCCTGGTTCTGGTCCCTTCATG
>JBAPYC010001105.1:0-7089 GCA_049284535.1 Streptosporangiaceae bacterium | reverse complement strand
AGCCCTGGTAGAGGATCTGTGACTCCGCCGAGTTGGTCAGCAGGCAGGCGGCCACCCCGGTTTCCGGGTCTATCCGCAGGTAGGCAGATTGGCCGACGGTGTCCCCGTCGTGCCCGATGATGGTCCGGCCGTCCCACTGGCTCAGCCGCCAGCCCAGGCCGACCGCCGTGCCGGGCATGCCGAATTCACCGGTCGCGGCGGCCGGGGCCTGCATGGCGGCCACGGACCCCTCGCTGATCAGCCGCTTGCCGTCCGGTGCGATGCCGTCGTCCAGGTGCAGCCGGGCGAAAGTGAGCAGGTCGGCGACGGTGGCGGTAATCAGCCCAGCCGGCCCGACGCTGCGCGGCAGGCTCCAGGTCCGGACCGGGATGCCGCTGACCTGGTGCCCGACGGCGGTGCGGTGCAAGATCGCCTCTTCGGGCAGCGTGACCGTCTTGGTCAGGGCGAGCGGGCCGGCCAGCCGGGCCTGCAGGGACTCATCCCACGACTGGCCGTCCAGGACCTCGATGATGCGGCCGAGCAGCACGTACCCGCTGTTGCTGTAGGAGTACGCGGTCCCGGCCGGGAAGACCGTACCCGCCCCGGCCAGCAGGTCCACGTAGCGTTCCACGCAGTCATCGCCCCGGCCGGTGTCGGTGAAAATATCGCCGTCGATCCCGCTGGTATGGGTGAGCAGGTGCTGGACCGTAATCTGGCCGGCCGCGCCGGGCGGGCCGAGCCGGACCCCAGGCAGCGCCTCCGCGATCGTGGTGTCCAGGGTCAGCAAGCCCTCGTCGACCAGTTGCATGATCATGGTCGCGGTCCACAGCTTGGTGATGGACCCGAGCTGGAAGAGCGAGTCAATCGTGACCGGGACCCCGGTGCCGGAGTTCAGCACGCCGTGGGCCGCCCGCACCTCCTCCCCGTTGTGCCAGATGCCGAGGACGGCTCCTGTGACGCGTGCTTCGGCGGCCAGGTCGCGCAGGCGGGTCGTCCAGTTCACGGCATTGAGCATGATATGGACGTTAACTCATTGTTGATGGAGGGGAACCTAACCGTGAGTCTTCAGCACCCTAACCGAAACTAAAGGTCACTAAATCGCCGGCCAGTTTGATCGTCAATCGCGGCCGTCGGTCATAATGTGCTGCAAGCGTTTGTGGCGCCGGTTCTAAAAAGAGGGCCGCCTGGCGCACGTCAGGCTCGCTGGCGAGCCTGCGACAGCCCTGGAGGTATACGTGAGCATCCTGGGCACCCGCGTTATCCGGACCGAGGATCCGCGGCTGCTGACCTCGGGCGGGATGTACGTCGACGACGTACGGACGCCCGAGCTGGAGGCGGCCGCTCGCCTGACCTTCGTCCGCAGCCCGCTGGCTCATGCCATGATCACCGGCATTGACACCAGCGAGGCGGTGACCGCTCCAGGCGTGGTGGCCGTGCTGACCGCGGCGGACATGGACGACCTGGCCCCGCCGCCGCCCGGCGACGCGGAATCCAACGGCGGCGGCGAGGGCCCGATGCCGCTCGGCGGCGTGTGGGCGGAGCCACTGCTGGCGGGGGACAGGGTCCGGTTTGTCGGTGAGCCGGTCGCGGTCGTGATCACCGACGGCCGCTACCAGGGCGAGGACGCGGCCGACCTGGTCAGTGTGGACTACGAGCCGCTGCCCGCGGTGGTGGGCCCCGCGGACGCAGTGAAAGACACCTCACTGCTGTTTCCCGCGGCCGGGACCAACATCGCGGCCAGCAGCCCGGTCCCCACCGACGACAGCCCGTTCGGGGCCTGCGAGGTGGTCGTCGAGCAGGACATCGTCAACCAGCGGGTGGCCTGCATGCCGATGGAGGGCCGGGCGACCGCCGCCGCTTTCGCCGGCGGCAAGCTGACCGTCTGGCACAGCTCCCAGAACGCGCAGCTGTGCCGGATGATCCTCATCGGCGCCCTCGGCATGGCGCCGGACCAGGTCCGGGTGATCGTGCCGGACGTGGGCGGCGGTTTCGGGGCCAAGGTCGGCATCGACCGGGACGCCATCGTGGTGGCCTGGGCGGCCCGCAAGACCGGCCGCGCGCTGCGCTGGGCCGAGACCCGCAGCGAGAACCTCGTCGCCATGACCCAGGGCCGGGCGCAGCTGCACCACATCAAGATCGGTGGCAGCCGGGACGGCAAGATCGGCGCGTACCGGATCGACATCATCCAGGACAGCGGCGCCTACGGGCGGATGGGCGGGTTCCTGCCCTCCCTGACCTGCCTGATGGCGCCGGGTGTCTACGACATACCCGAGGTGCAGGCCGGGTTCCGGGTCGCGGTCAGCAATACCACCCCGATCAGTGCCTACCGCGGAGCCGGGCGGCCCGAAGCCGCCGCCACCATCGAGCGCGCGGTCGACCTGTTCGCGGCCGAGATCGGCATGGACCCGGCCGAGGTCCGGCGGCGCAACTTCGTCGCCCCGGACAAGTTCCCGTTCCAGACCAAGACCGGTGCCCTGTACGACAGCGGCCAGTACGAGGAAGCCATGGACAAGGTCCTGGCCGCTGCCGGGTACGACGGGCTGCGCCGGGAGCAGGCACGCAGGCGGGCCAGCGGTGATGTCCGGCAGCTCGGCATCGGCCTGTCCACCTATGTCGAGATCACCGCGGCCGATGGCGCGGCCGGCGAGACGGCCAAGATCGAGGTCAGCGACGACGGCACCGCCACCGTCTACACCGGCAGCTCACCGCACGGCCAGGGGCATCACACGGCCTGGGCCATGCTCGTGCAGGAGGAGCTGGGCATCGGTATGGACAAGGTCACCGTCATCCACGGCGACACCGACCTGATCCCGGTCGGGGTGGGGACCTACGCCTCCCGCTCGCTGCAGCTGGGCGGCTCCGCGGTGTACAAGGCGGCGGCCGAGGTCAAGGAGGAGGCCCGGCGGCAGGCCGCGGACATGCTCGAGGCCGCCGAGGCCGACGTGGTGCTCGACACCGCGGCCGGCCTGTGGCAGGTACGCGGCGACCCGGACACCTCGCTGTCCTGGAGCCAGGTGGCCGGGCACACCAGCGGCGGCAGCCTGATCGCGGACGTCAGCTTCACCGCGGACCTGCCCACCTTCCCGTTCGGCGCGCACGTGTCCGTGGTCGAGGTCGACACCGAGACGGGTAAGGTGACGCTGCTGCGGCACGTGACGGTCGACGATGCCGGGCCGGTACTCAACCCGGTGCTGGCCGAGGGCCAGCGGCACGGCGGCATCGCCCAGGGCGCGGCCCAGGCACTGCTCGAGGAGGTGCTCTATGACGCGGACGGGAACCCGCTCACCTCGACCCTGGCTGACTACGCCGCCATCACAGCGGCCGAGCTGCCCAGTTACGAGCTGGTGGCGAGCGAGACGCCGACCACGGTGAATCCCCTCGGCGTCAAGGGCATCGGCGAGGCCGGGACGATCGGTGCGACCCCGGCCATCCAGAACGCGGTGATCGATGCCCTCGCGCACCTGGGCATCCGCCACATCGACATGCCGGCCACCCCGCAACGGGTGTGGGCGGCGATCAGCGAAGCACAGAAGGCGAGTCATTAGTGAAGGTCGAGCTGACCGTCAACGGCAAGGACATCTCCGCGGACGTCGAGGACCGCATGCTGCTCGTGCACTTCCTGCGCGACGTGGTGGGCCTCACCGCGACCAACGTGGGCTGTGACACCACCTCCTGCGGGGCCTGCACCGTGCTGCTGGACGGCGAGTCGGTCAAGTCCTGCACCGTGCTGGCCGCCCAGGCCAGCGGTCACCAGGTCACCACCGTCGAGGGGCTGGCCACCGACGGCCAGATGCACCCGGTCCAGCAGGCCTTCCACGAGCAGCACGGGCTGCAGTGCGGCTTCTGCACGCCGGGCATGGTGATGGCCATCGTGTCGATGCTGCAGGAGAACCCGCACCCGACCGAGGAACAGGTGCGCAGTGGCCTGGAAGGCAACCTGTGCCGGTGCACCGGCTACCACAACATCGTCCGGGCGGCGCTGGCGGCAGCCGAGGCGCCCGCGGAGGTGCCGGCGTGATCCCGTCTTCGTTCACTTACCACCGGGCCGGTTCGGTCGCCGACGCCCTGGACCTGGTGGCCGAGCATGGTGAGGACGCGAAGTTCCTGGCCGGCGGCCACTCGCTGCTGCCGCTAATGAAGCTGCGGCTGGCCGCCCCCGAGGTGATCATCGACCTGGGCGGCCTGCGTGACCTGTCCTACGTCACCGACCAGGGCTCCTACGTCGCGATCGGCGCGCTGACCCGGCATCACGACGTGGAGAACTCCGAGCTGCTGGCCCGCGATGTCCCGCTGCTGGCCCACGCGGCCGGGCAGGTCGGTGACCCGCAGATCCGGCACCGGGGCACGATCGGCGGCTCGATCGCGCACGCCGACCCCGCCTCGGATTTGCCGGCCACGCTGCTCGCGCTGGACGCCACCATCATCGCCCGCGGCCCGGACGGCGAGCGCGAGATACCGATCGGGGGGTTCTTCCAGGGGCTGTTCGAGACCGCGCTGGAGCCCGAGGAACTGCTGACCGAGATCCGCGTGCCCAAGCCCGCCTCGGCCGGCTGGTCGTTCCAGAAGTTCACCCAGCGGGCCATCGACTGGGCCATCGTCGGCTGCGCCGTCTCCGGCGGCCACGTCGCCCTGGTCAATATGGGCGGAACGCCGCTGCGGGCCACCGCGGTGGAGCAGGCCCTGGCCGGCGGATCCTCCCCGGCCGACGCGGCCGCGCACGCCGCCGAGGGCACCAGCGCCGCCCACGACATCCGCGCCAGCCGTGCCTACCGCGAGCACCTGGCCCGGGTGCTGGTCTCCCGGGCGCTCACCGAGGCCGCGTCCCGGTCCTGACGTGGTCGAAGCCGTTATCTTCGACCTGGACGGCGTCCTGGTCGACTCCGAGCCGGTCTGGGAACGCGTCCGCCGCGGCCTGGTGGCCGAACACGGCGGTCACTGGGCCGGCGACGCCCAGCGCAAGCTGATGGGCATGAGCACCCCGGAGTGGGCTCGCTACCTGAGCCGTGACCTCGGGGTCGGCCTGCCGCCGGACCAGGTGGCGGCCGAGGTCATCGAGCAGATGGCGGCCAGCTACCGCGAGCACCTGCCGCTGCTGCCCGGGGCGGTGGACGCGGTCCGCCGCCTCGCTGCCCGCTGGCCGCTCGGCCTGGCCAGCTCGGCACCTGCTGCGCTGATCGAGACGGTGCTGGATGCTGCCCGGCTGCGCCCGTACTTCGGGGTCGCCATGTCCACCGAGCAGGTCGCCCACGGCAAACCCGCGCCCGACATCTACCTGGCCGTCGCCAAACGCCTCGGCTTCTCCCCGGCAGCCTGCGCCGCCATCGAGGACTCCTCCAACGGCCTGCGCTCCGCCGCGGCCGCGGGCCTGCACGTCATTGCCATCCCGCGGCCGCAGTACCCGCCTGATCCCGATGCCCTGGCCGCGGCCAGCCTGGTCCTTCCCGACCTGGACGCCCTCACCCCCGCCGCCATCGCCGCCCTGAGCTAACTGGCACCCTCAGGCCCCCACCCCGGACGGTTAAGGCGTGGATGCCTCATTCGGGTACCAGGAGCTACCCGAACGCGGCATCCACATCGTAATGAACCGACCCGGGCAGGCCCCGGGAACCCCGCTTCCGGCCCCTGCCGTCGCGGGCGGCGCGGGACGGGACGGAGAATAGAAGGGTGCGGGTAGGCAGGGCCCTGAGAAGAACGCTGAGGCGAACCGGGCAGTGGATCTGGTCGGTCCGGCGGCTGATGATGGTGCCCGGCGCGCTGACCGTGCTGTGCTTCCCGGCCGTGAACGCCGAATGGCTGGCCTGGTTCGTGCTGGTCCCCGGGCTGGTGCTCATCGTCAGGTCGCCCACGGCCGCCGAGGGCGGGATCCGGGCCTGGTGGCTGGGGATCGGCTACCTGATCGCGGCGCTGTACTGGATGTCGCCCGAGATCGGCCCGGCGGTGCTGCTGGTGGCGGCGGTGGTCGGGGTGCTGTGGGTGCCGTTCGGGGTAGCCGCGGCCTGGCTGCTGCGGCCCCCGGTGACGTGGCCGCGGGCGCTGGCGGCGCTGATCGTGGTGCCGAGCTGCTGGCTGCTCACCGAATGGCTGCGGTCCTGGCAGGCTCTCGGCGGCCCATGGGCCGTGTACGGGGCGAGCCAGTGGCAGCACCCGGCCGTGCTCGCCCTGGCCGCGGTCGGCGGCGTGTGGCTGATCAGCATCGCCCTGGTCATGGCGAATGTCGCCATCGTGATCGTGCTCGGGGCGCTGCCGTGGACCAGCCCGCTGCTGCGCACGGAGGGGACGGGGCCCAGAACCGCGCCGGAACCACAGCCCCGCCCGGCCCTGCGCCCCGGCCTGGCGGCCCTCGGCCTGGCCGCCGTGCTGGCCGCCGTGGGCGGCGGCCCGCTGGCCTTTGCCCTCACCCCGGCCAGTCCCGCGGTCCGGCACGTCACCATCGCCATGGTGCAGCCCGGCATCGTCACTAACGCGGTCGCGCGGGTCGACGCCAGCGAGCGGCTGACCGCTGAGCTGAGCCGCTCTGGCCGGCTGGGCGGGGTCAAGCCCGACCTGATCGTGTGGGGCGAGAGCAGCACCGCGGTCGACCTGAACCTGCCGGGCAACCGCGGCCAGCTCGCCGAGATGGAGCACCTGGCCGCGGAAGACGGCGCCGACCTGCTGGTCAACCAGGACACCACGGTGCCGGGCAAGGGCAAGGAGAAGGTCGGCGTGCTGGTCAGCCCGGCGGGCATCGCCGGGGAGTACATCAAGACGCGGCTGGTCCCGTTCGGTGAGTACATCCCGTTCCGGCAGCAGCTCGGCTGGCTGACCAGCATCAGCAGGGCGGCGTCGGCCAACATGATCCCCGGCACCGGCGTGCACCTGCTGCAGGCGACCGACCGGGAGGGCCGCCCGCTGCCGATCGGCGTGCTCATCTGCTTTGAGTCGGCGTTCCCGGACATGTCCCGGGTCGACACCGACAAGGGCGCGCAGCTGATCGTGTACCAGTCGGCCACCTCCACCTTCCAGGGCACCTGGGGGCCCGACCAGCACGCCGCGCTCGGCGCGCTGCGCGCGGCCGAGACCGGCCGGCCCGTGGTCCAGGCCGCGCTGACCGGCGACACGGCCGCGTTCGAC
>JBAPYC010001104.1:0-1714 GCA_049284535.1 Streptosporangiaceae bacterium | reverse complement strand
CCCGGTGGGGCGCCCGGCCCGTTCGGCCAGCGCCGCCCGGACCGCCCCGACGCGGATGCGCAGCGACCCGGGTGAGTCCACCAGCTCGCGGAACGGACGCCACGGCGAGGTCGGTCCACGCCCGGGCAGGTGGGAGTGGACGGCGAAGAAGGCCCCGAGGTCATGCCGTGACCGGGACCGGCGGCTGGTTACGACGTCGCCGCGGAAACGCTCGTCATGAGCACCTCCCTCTCCCGTCGGGTGAATACCTTAGCGGACGGTGATACGTTGCCTGCGTTCAGCTCCGACAAAAGCGCGGGAGGCCGCAGCCATGGCACGCCAGGAGATCCAGATCCCCGCCGCCGACGGAACTAGCCGCGGGACGCTGCACGTCCCGGACGGCGAGGGCCCGTGGCCGGGAGTGCTGATGTTCCCGGATGCCGGCGGGAGCCGGGAGACGTTCGGCCAGATGGGCGACCGGCTGGCCGGCCTGGGCTACGTGACCCTGATCCCGGACATCTACTACCGCGCCGGCCAGTGGGCCCCGTTCGACGTGGCTACCCTGTTCACCGACCCCGGGGAGCGGGCCCGGATGGGCACCCTGGCCGGCCCGCTGACCAATGAGCGGATCCTCGCCGACGCCCGGGCCTACGCGGAGTTCCTGCTGGCGCGGCCCGAGGTGGCCGGGACGGCGATCGGCACCACCGGGTACTGCCTGGGCGGCCGCATGTCGCTGCTCGCCGCGACCGGGCTCGGCAGCACGGCCGCGGCGACAGCGTCGTTCCACGGCGGCCGGCTGGCCGTGGCGGACGACCCGGCCAGCCCGCACCTGGCCGCGGACCGGATCAGCGCCACCGTCTACGTGGCCGGCGCCACTGACGACGGGTCGTTCACCCCGGAGCAGGCCGGGTTGCTGGATCACGCTCTCACCGCCGCCGGGGTGGACCACACCATCGAGTTCTACCCGGCCGCGCACGGATTCGCGGTGCCCGACAACCCGACCTACGACCCCGCCGCGAGCGCGCGGCACTGGGAGGCGCTGAGCCGCCTGTATCAGCGCCGCCTGTAACAGGAACGCCTGAGCGGTCCCCCGGCGTTATGTCCGGTGAGAGGCGAGGACGGGAGCGGATCGTGAGGGCTGGGACGGGGCGCGGGCGCCGGGAGCGGGTGCCGATCGGCGCGCGGGTCGTCCAGGCCCACCTGGACCACTTCTGCCCCGGCGGTGTGGGGGTCCCGGTGACCGGCTCCGGCCCGATCGGGCTGGCCGCCGCCGGCCCCCAGCCGGATGGGACGGATCCGGCCGGGGCGGACGATAACGCGGCCCGGGCGCCCGGGAAGCGGTGCGGCCACTGCGGGCAGCTGATCTCGGGGCGGCAGGACGTGCGCCGGCGTGTCAGCGGAGGCTGGATCCACGAGGCCTGCCCGGCGGCCTGACCTGGTTCGCAGGAGTAGCTTGGCCCAGGTGAGCTTCGACGTCAGCGCAGACTCCTATCTGCGGTTCATGGGCCGTTACTCCGAGCCGCTCGCGGTGCGATTCGCCGATCTGGCCGGGATCCGGGACGGCCAGCGGGTGCTCGACGTGGGCTGCGGGCCCGGGCCGCTGACCGCGGAGCTGGCGGGGCGGCTGGGCCCGGCCGCGGTCAGCGCCGCGCGGAAGGCGAGTTCGTGGAAGCCGGTCTGGCTATCCAGCTCGATCAAGTCCAGCCCGGCGGCATTGGCCTGGCCCGACATTTTC
>JBAPYC010001103.1:0-4569 GCA_049284535.1 Streptosporangiaceae bacterium | reverse complement strand
GGCCCGCGGTGACGCCCAGCGCCAGGCGCAGGTCGGCCACGCCGCGGGCGAGCGGGCCGGCCACGCCGACGTCGGGGTCGAGCAGGCTGCCGGGCGGGAAGGGAATGTGGCCGCGCAGCGGCACAATCCCCCACGATGGCTTGAGGCCGAACACGCCGTTGTAGTGCGCCGGGTTGCGGATCGATCCGCCGATGTCGCTGCCGAATTCCAGCGGGGTCAGCCCGGCCGCCAGCGCCGCGGCCGGGCCGCCGGACGAACCGCCCGCGGTGCGCGTGGTGTCCCAGGGGTTGTTGGTCCGGCCGTAGACGTCGTTGTAGGTTTGCATGTCGCCGGCGAACAGCGGGGTGTTGGTCTTGCCGAAGATGATCGCGCCCGCCGCGCGCAGCCGGGCCACCGCGACCGCGTCGGCCCGCGGCACGTGCTTGGCCAGGTCCGGGGAGCCGGACGTGGTGACCAGGCCCTCGGTCTCGAAGGTGTCCTTGACCGTCATCGGCAGCCCGTGCAGCGGGCCGGTGAACTCGCCGCGCGCGGCGAGTTCGTCCGCGTCGGCCGCGGCGGCCTGAGCCCGGTCGGTGTCCCAGGCCACGATGGCGTTGAGCTCCGGGTTGAGCTCCGCGGCCCGGTCGAGCAGGTACGCGAGCAGTTCACGGCTGGAGATCTGGCGGTCCCGGAGGGCCTGGGTGAGTTCGGTGGCCGTCGCGGTGGCGGGGTCGAGGTCCATAACCCGGACGCTACCGGCTTGCGGCCGACTGGGACAGACGGCAGGCGATGGGGGCTGGCGGCGGGCTGGAGTAGTTGATAGTTGGTTACTGGAGCCCTAGGAGGACGTTATGCGCCTGGCCGTGTGCGCTGAGATGATCTTTACGGACCTGCCGGTCGCCGAGCGGATCCGGCGGATCGCCGGGGAAGGCTTCGATGTCGAGATCTGGGACTGGACCCGGCACGACATTGACGCCCTGGCCGCGAGCGGGGCCACCTTCTCCTCCATGACCGGCTACATCCGCGGCGACTTCGGCGACGGCGCGCCGGAACTGGTCCGGACGGCCGGGGAGTCCATCGCGGTGGCCGTCCGGCTGGGCTGCCCCCGGCTCAACCTGCACGGCACCGGGCTGGACAGCAAGGGCCTGCCGGTGGTGCCCGGGGCGGACATGCCGGGGCCGCTGTGGGTCTCGGCCGCGCGTACCCTGACCCAGCTCGGCGATATGGCCGAACGGGCGGGTGTCACGTTCACCCTGGAGAACCTCAACACCGCCGTCGACCACCCGGGCGTGCCGTTTGCCCGGGCCGCGGACACGATGGCGCTGGTCGCGGCGGTCGGGCACCCCCAGATCCGGATGAACCTCGACCTCTACCACGCGCAGATCGGCGAGGGGAACCTGATCGAGCTGCTCCGGCGGGCCGGGCCGCTGATCGGCGAAATCCAGGTGGCCGACGTGCCCGGCCGGTGCGAGCCCGGCACCGGGGAGATCGCCTACCCGGCGATCGCCCGCGCCCTGGCTCAGATGGGTTACGAGGGAACCGTGGGGATGGAGGCCTGGGCGGCGGACGGGGACAGCGAGCGGGCGCTGCGCCGGTTCCGGGACGCGTTCACGGTCCGCTGAGCACGGTATTTGCCAGGCTGCAGCGTTGGTCTGGCTGCGGGTTGGTCTGGCTGCAGCGTTGGTCCGGCTGCGGGGTTTGTCTGGCTGCAGGGCCCGTCACCGACGGGCTGTACTGTGCTCTCATGCTGTTTCCCACGTCCCTGGTTGGAAGCTACCCGCAGCCGGACTGGCTGATCGACCGCGCGCGGCTGTCCAGCCGGCTCCCACCGCGGGTGCGGGCCAAGGAGCTATGGCGGGTACCGCCCGAGTTCCTGTCGGAGGCCCAGGATGACGCCACGCTGCTGGCCGTCCGGGATCAGGAGCGGGCCGGCCTGGACATCATCACCGACGGCGAGGAGCGGCGGGAGAGCTACTCCAACCGGTTCGCGACCGCGCTGGACGGGGTCGACATCGACAACCCCGGCACCGCCATGGACCGCAGCGGGCACCCCAACCCGGTGCCGCGGGTCAGCGGGCCGGTCAGCCGGCGCCATCCGGTAGAGGTCGAGGACACCAAGTTCCTCCGGGCGGCCACCGGCCGAACGATCAAGATCACCGTGCCGGGGCCGTTCACCATGGCCCAGCAGGCCCAGGACGACTACTACGGCAGCACCGAGTCGCTGGCCATGGCCTACGCCGAGGTGGTCGCCGAGGAGGTGCGGGACCTGTTCGCGGCGGGCGCGGACATCGTCCAGCTGGACGAGCCCTATCTGCAGGCGCGGCCCGAGCCGGCCAAGGAGTTCGGGGTGAAGGTGATCAACCGGGCGCTCGAAGGCGCCACCGGGACCACCGCCGTGCACCTGTGCTTCGGGTACGCCGCGATCATCCACCAGCGACCCGAGGGCTACTCGTTCCTGCCCGAGCTGGCCGAATGCAGCTGCGACCAGATCTCCATCGAGACGGCCCAGTCCGGCCTGGACTGCTCGGTGCTGACCGCGCTGGACGGCAAGACCATCATCTTGGGCGTGCTGAACCTGGACGACGCGGTGGTCGAGACCCCGCAGATCGTGGCGGACCGGGTCCGGCGGGCGCTGCCCTACGTGCCGGCCGAGCGGCTGGTGCTCGCGCCGGACTGCGGGATGAAGTACCTGCCGCGGGATTCGGCCTACGGCAAGCTGGTCTCGATGACCGCGGCGGCGGCCACGCTGCGGGCCGAGGCGGAGGCCGGGGCTTAGGCCGAGGACGGGGCTTAGGCCGAGGACGGGGCCGGGGCTTAGTCTTGTCTGTCTTTTCCGGGGCTGTCTTTTCCGGGGTCGGCTAGGAGTTCGGCCAGGTGGCGGGCGCGGACGCCGGCGAGCTGGTCGAGCTGGGTGCGGCAGGAGAAGCCGTCGGCCAGGACCTGAGCGCCGCCGGCCGCGCGGACCGCGGGCAGCAGGGCGGTCTCGGCGACGGCGACCGAGACGTCGTAGTGGCCGCGTTCCACGCCGAAGTTGCCGGCCAGGCCGCAGCAGCCACCGACCGCGCTGACCTGGGCTCCGGCCTTCGCCAGCAGGGCCGCGTCGGCGTGCCAGCCCATGACGGCGTGGTGGTGGCAGTGCGGCTGGGCCACCGCGCTGACGCCGCTGAGGTCGGGGGGTGTCCAGCCGTCGGTCTCGGTGAGCAGCTCGGCCAGGGTGCGGGTTTTCGCGCGGACCTGGGCGGCGCGGGGGTCGGCGGGTAGCAGCTCGGTAAGGTCGCCGCGCAGCACGGCGGTGCACGAGGGTTCCAGGCCGACGATGGGCAGGCCGGCGTCGATCGCGGGGCCCAGCGCGTCGAGGCTGCGCCGGAGCTGGCGCCTAGCTCCGTTCAGTTGTCCGGTGGAAATCCAGGTCAGACCGCAGCACACCGGCTCGCGGGTGACCCGTACCGCGTACCCCGCCTCGGTCAGGACGCGGACGGCGGCCTGGCCGACCTCGGGGGTGAAGTGGTCGGTGAACGTGTCGACGTACAGCAGGACCCTGGGGCCGCTCGGCGTGGCGGGCTGGGTGGCAAGCCACTGGCGGAAGGTCTGCGGGGCGAAATCCGGCAGCGGGCGGCGTGGGTCGATGCCGCCCAGGCGCTTGGCCAGGCCGGCCAGCTGGCGCTGGCCGAGGGCGGCGTTGGCGAGTTTCGGCGCGCGGGCGGCCAGATCGGCCCAGCGGGGCAGCCAGCCCAGCGCGTAGTGCGCGGGCGGACGCGGCCGGTTCTTGTAGCGCTGGTGCAGGACCTCGGCCTTGTAGGTGGCCATGTCCACGCCGGCCGGGCAGTCCGACGAGCAGCCCTTGCAGGACAGGCACAGGTCCAGGGATTCGGCTAGTTCCGGGGCTCTGAAGTCCTTGACCAGGCTGCCATTGGCCAGCTCCTGCAGGACGCGGGCCCGGCCGCGGGTGGAGTCCTTCTCATCTTTCGTCGCGAGATAGGAGGGACACATGACCCCCCCGCCCACCTCCCCTGGCCCCTTCATTGCAGTGGTGTCGGCGCGGCACTTGCCCACGCCGGTGCAGCGGTGCACGGCGGTGGCCAGGTTACCGCCGTCATGGGGATAGGCGAAGGCGAGGCCGGTGCGCAGCGGGCGCGCCTGCGGGACCCGCAGGTCGGCGTCCAGCGGGGCCGGCTCGACCAGCACGCCGGGATTGAGCACGTTGCCCGGGTCGAAGATGTGCTTGACCGCGGCCATGGTCTCGATGGCCTCGGGCGAGTACATGAACGGCAGCAGCTCGCTGCGGGCCCGGCCGTCGCCGTGCTCGCCGGACATTGAGCCGCCGTACTTGCCCGCCAGCTGGGCGGCCGCGACCACGAACGGCCGGAACCGGCCCGGTTCGGTCGAGAAGGGGAAGTCGATGCGCATGTGCATGCAGCCGTCGCCGAAGTGCCCGTAGGGCACCCCGTCCAGGTCGTGCTCGCGCAGCAGCTCAGCAAAGTCACGCAGGTAGGCGCCGAGGTGCTGGGGCGGGACGGCGGCGTCCTCCCAGCCGGGCCAGGCCGGATGCCCGGCCGGGGTGCGGCCGCTCAGGCCGGCGCCGTCCTCGCG
>JBAPYC010001102.1:0-4565 GCA_049284535.1 Streptosporangiaceae bacterium | reverse complement strand
GGCCTGGCCTGGTCCGTGGTCCGCGCGGTGGCCGCGGCCGGAGCGCCACCCAGCGTGCTCATCGGCGTCCGGTACGCGCTCGAACGTGGCCGGGGCCGCATCCCGGTCCCGGTGGGGAGCGCCCTGCTCGGCACGGTGCTGGCGATCACGGCCCTGTCCGCGACCACCGTGTTCGGGGCCAGCCTGACCTGGCTCGTCAATTCGCCTGCCTTGTACGGGGTGCCGTACGACGTGAACTTCAGCAATGGGGGGGCCGACTCCAGCGCCGGCGCCGTGCTGACGGGCCCGCTGCTGCACAGCCTGCAGCGTGATCCGGCCATCGACCGGATCACGCTGGCCACGGTGGCGGAGATCAACGTCAACGGGCGGCACGTCCGCGCGGTCGCGGTCAGCGCGGCCCGTGGCCCGGCCCTGATCTCCGCCGTGGACGGCCGGCTGCCCCGCGGCGACCAGGACATCATGCTCGGCGCAACCACGCTGCGCGGCCTCGGGGCCGGGGCCGGGGACCAGGTCCGGGTCACCGCGGACGACCCGGTGACCGGGGCCGCGCACAGCAGGCCATTCGTGGTTACCGGCCGCGCCTCGTTCGCGCCCGGCTTCGGCACCGGAGGTTTCGGCGACGGCGCGGCGCTGACCGTGAACGGCCTGCTGCACGCGCAGTGCCCGGACGGCGGGTCCGCATGCCTGCAAAAGGCGCAGCAGGGGCTGATCTACTCGGTGCTGGTGCACGCCGTCCCGGGGCGTTCCGGCGCGGCCGCGCTGGCCCGCTACACCCGCCAGTACCCGGAATTCATAACCGACCAGGCTAAGCCGATCGAGCTGATCAACTTCGGCGAGGCGGTCAACTTCCCGCTGCTGTTTGGGGTGGCGCTGTCGCTGTTCGGCGCGGCCACCCTGGTCCATCTGCTGCTGGTCAGCGTCAGCCGCCGCCGGGCCGAGGCCGACCTGCTGAAGGTAATTGGCTTCGTGCGCCGTCAGGTCGCGGCCGTCGTCAGCTGGCAGGCCAGCGTGGTGATCCTGGTCGGGATGACGGTGGGGGTGCCGCTGGGCATCGCCGCGGGCAAGGTGGCGTGGCGTCAGTTCGCCACCAGTGTGGGCGTGGTCCCCGTCCCGGTGGTGCAGGCCGTCCCGCTGGTCCTGCTGGCCGCCGCCGTCCTGGTGGCCGCCAACCTGCTCGCGGTGCTGCCCGCCCTGCGGGCCGTCCGGTCCCGCCCCGCCGACCTGCTCCACACGGAATAGCCGTCGGCATATTATTCGCAGCCATGGCCATATCCGTCAGGCTAGGCGCGGTGCCCCTCGCGCGGCGCCGGGACCTGGTGCCCGGGCGGCCGGAGCAGGGCCTCGGCCAGCGTGAGCACGGTCTCCTCCAGAGCCGATCTGGGTGGTCACGTCGTGCTGGGCCGCGTCGACGATCTTCGCGACGGTGTCCTGGATCTCGGTCTGCCCGGGCCGTGAGCGCAGCTCGTCGGCCAGCGGCTCGAACTGGTCGGCCAGGTGCTCGTCCACCGTCTCCAGCTGGCCGCCGACCGCGGTCACCAGCTGGCCGATCGTCTCGAGCCTGCCGGTGACATCGGTGAAGCGGCCGTTGGCGGTGTCCAGCCGGCCGTCCAGGGTGCCGAACTTGTCGCCCAGGCCCTCGATCCTGGCGCCGACGCCTTCCAGCCTGCCGTCGATGCCCTCGAGCCGGCCGTCCAGCATGCCGAACCTGCCGTCGACCGTGCCGAGCTTGCTGTCCAGCGCGCTGAGCTTGCTGTCGACCGGGCCGAGCCGTCCCGCCACGGTGCCGAGCTTGCCGTCCACCGAGGTGAGCCCCTTGCCGTGCTCGCCCAGCCGGTCGTCGAGCCGCTCCAGCCTGGTGTCGACCAGGCCGAGCTTGGTGTCCACGGCGACCAGCGCGGCCTCGGTCATGGCGATCCTGGTGTCGGTAGCGGCCAGGGTGTTGCCGATCGCGCCCAGCTTGGTGTCGGTGGCGCCGAGCGTGCTGCCGATGGTGCTGACCCGGTCGTACTGGTCGTCCAGGCGCTCGTCCAGGCGCTCCAGCCGGGCGTCGAGCGCGGCGACCCGGGCATCGGTCGACCCGATCTTCCCGTTGGCGGCGGTCAGCTTGGCGTCCAGCGAGCCGAGCTTGCCGTCGGCCGCGGCCAGTTTGGCGTCGACCAGCCCGATCTTCTCGTCGGTGTCCGCCAGGCGCTCGTCCAGGCGCTCATCGAGCCGCTCGATCCGCCCGTGCACCACCTGAACCTGCCCGCCGAGCAGGTCGACCTGGCCGCCGACGCCGGACAGGTTTTCCGCCAGGCCGCTGACCGTGGCGGTCATGGTCTCCATGGCCTGGGTGACCCGTCCCGACGTGGCCTCCGCGCTCTTCTCCACCTTGGCCGTCAGCGCTCCGAAGCCGACCTCGGCGCGCCCCTTGACCGCCGAGATCTCCTTGTCGAGCTGACCGGTGCGCTGGGTGAGTTCGGCCACGGCCTTGTCCAGGCGGCTGAAGCGTCCAGCCGCCGACTCCATGCTCTGCTGCAGCTTGCCCACGCTCTGCTGCAGCCGGTCCAGCCGCTCATCCTGACCGCGCAGCGCCTCCATGGCCTGGCCGATGGTGTCGGCTACGCCCTGCAGGCGCGGCAGCGCATGCTCGACGTTCTCCGAGACCGTCCCCAGGTCGGCCCAGAGCGCGTGCATCTCGGCCACCGGGGCCACCTGCGCCCGGAGCAGCTCGATGTGCTCGGCCAGCGACTCCGCCCACTGCGGTGGCTTGTTCCTGGCCTCATCGAGGTGCTGAGCCAGGCCCTCCAGCCGTGTCGTCAGGCCGGGCATCTCCCGCTCGCGCACCTCCTTCACGAGCCATTCGAGCCCCTCCATCCGCTGCCGGATATCCTCCAGCGCGCCCGCGTTCGACCGCTGGTCGGTGGCGTGCTCTTGGACCGTGCGGGCCAGCAGATCGCGCATCCGGTCGGCGGCGGCCGACTGACCTCCGCGCAGCAAGACGTGATTGCCCGGCACGTGGTTACCCGACACGTGGTCGCCCGACTGATCCATGGTGCTCCTTCAGGAAGGGGTACCGCCCCGTGGTTGCTACTCTGGTCCCGCCAGTACCAGCGACGACCAGCGACCGGACAACTCTAGTAGCTCTCAGTAATCGATCGTGTACGGAGAGCGAAAGAAGCGGATTGCTGCCCGAGTCGCTCGTTTGACGAGTTCGCTTCGCCCCGCTACTGTTCCGGATTAGCACTCGGTCGTATAGAGTGCTAATGCGACGAGGCAGTCTGGCACCCGCGACGACAGGCCGCCGCGCTCGCCCTCTCTAGCAATTCACCATTAGCCTTTACGGAGGGGGAGGTCAGAACGTGACGACCGCCACCAAGGTAGTAATCAAGCCACTCGAAGACCGGATCGTGGTTCGCCCGCTCGAGGCCGAGCAGACGACTGCGTCCGGCCTGGTGATCCCGGACACCGCCAAGGAGAAGCCCCAGGAGGGCGAAGTCCTGGCGGTGGGTCCCGGTCGCTTTGACGACGCGGGATCCAAGCGCGTGCCGATCGATGTCAAGGTCGGCGACGTCGTGCTGTACAGCAAGTACGGCGGCACCGAGGTGAAGTACTCGGGCGAGGAGTACCTCGTGCTTTCCGCTCGTGACGTGCTCGCTGTCATCGACAAGTAGTACAAGTAGTAACTGCTACGGGCTCTGGCGGCAGGATGCCGGCTGAACGCCGGGGTCTTGCCGCCGGAGCCCGTGGGCATACCCGGGGCCGCTTCTGGCCGCCCGGGCATGCTGACTGAGAACTCGATCCAACCGTAGGTTGAGGTAGTAAATGCCCAAGATTCTGGAGTTCGACGAGGACGCACGCCGCGCGCTCGAGCGTGGCGTCAACAAGCTCGCCGACGCCGTGAAGGTGACGCTGGGCCCGCGCGGCCGCAACGTCGTACTCGACAAGAAATGGGGCGCCCCCACCATCACCAACGACGGTGTAACCGTCGCGAAGGAGGTGGAGCTGGACGACCCCTACGAGAACCTGGGGGCCCAGCTCGCCAAGGAGGTCGCCACTAAGACCAATGACATCGCCGGTGACGGCACCACCACGGCGACGGTCCTGGCCCAGGCGATGGTTCGTCACGGCCTGCGTTCCGTCGCGGCCGGCGCCAACCCGATGGACCTCAAGCGCGGCGTCGACGCGGCCGCGGCCGAAGTCTCTAAGCGACTGCTCGACATCGCGCGTGACGTGGAAGAGCAGACCGAGATCGCGCACGTCGCGACGATCTCCGCTCAGGACGAGAAGATCGGCGAGCTGATCGCCGAGGCGTTCAGCAAGGTCGGCAAGGACGGCGTCATCACCGTCGAGGAATCGCCGACCATGGGCCTCGAGCTCGAGTTCACCGAGGGCCTGCAGTTCGACAAGGGCTACATCTCGCCGTACTTCGTCACCGACCCCGAGCGCCTCGAGGCGGTCCTGGAGGACGCGTACATCCTGATCAACCAGGGCAAGATCTCCTCGATGGCCGACTTCCTGCCGCTGCTCGAGAAGATCGCGCAGTCCAAGCGGCCGCTGCTGGTCATCGCCGAGGACATCGAGGG
>JBAPYC010001101.1:0-11534 GCA_049284535.1 Streptosporangiaceae bacterium | reverse complement strand
CCTGACGACCGGCCGCGGCGCGGTGGCCGCCGTCCTCGCCCGCGGCTACGGCGTGGCCGGCGACAACGTCTGGCAGGCGATCTACCGCCCGCTCGGCTACCACAGTCCCACCCGGCACCTGACGTTTTTCGCGGCGCTGGCGGTCGTGCTCCTGGCCGTACTGCTCGTGTTCCACCCGCCACCTGGCGCGCGGGACCTGCCGGTGATCTGGCCCGCTGCGGCCGTCATCCTGGCATGGACTTTCACCTCGCCGCTGCAGCGGCCGTGGTTCGACGTCATGATCTACGTGCCGCTGGTGTTCCTGCCGCCGTCCCGGCTCGACTGGGTGGTTCTCGGCCGGAGCCTGGCCGCCGGCCTCGCCTACATCCCCGGCGTTGCCCTGCATCTGCACCCCGCCTGGCTGCAAGCCGGCTTCATCACGGTCATTACCTGGGTGTCCCCGGATGGGCGGCTGCTCGCCCTGGCCGCCCTCGTCGTGCTCTGCCTCACCGGCGCCTGGGCCAGCAAGTGGCCTGAATGCGTACCCCTGGCCGGCCACCGCCTCTCGCCGTCCGCGCCGACACGTCCGCTCTGACATAGGTACACGTCCGCTCTGACATAGGTAAGCGTCAGGCGAAGGTGTGCAGCGGCGCTATCCCTGGCACGGAACCGTCAGGCGAAGGTGCGCAGCAGCCGCAGGGCCGTGGCCCCGGCCGGGCCCTGCGCCCGCAACGCGGTGTGGCCCGGGTCGAGCCGGCGCACCGCCACCCGGCAGAAGTCCCCGGCCGGCCCGGTGATCACCGACTCGGCCTCGGCCGGACCGAACCGCCACACCCCGGACCCGTCCGGCTGTGAACCGTCCGCCCCGGAATCAGCCGGCGCAGTCAGCTCGCACCGCACCGGGGCCGGCCTCTCGCCACCCAGCTGCATCGCGTACGGCAGCGTGCGCTGGGCCAGCCAGGCCACGTGCCGCAGCCGCGCGGTATCGGGCAGATCGATGCCCAGCGGCGCGGTAATGTCCAGGCCATGGGCCCAGTGCTCGGTCAGCCGGGTGGTGGCCAGCGTGGCCGGCTTGAGTGGCCCGGCCACCCACGGCACGGGCTCGTCCGGGTTTGCGGCATCGGCCGCCCGCAGTGCCGCCATCGCGTCCCGCCGGGCCCGCTGCCAGCGCCCGAACACCTCGGCGGCGGGCATATCCCGCTCGGCCCGGACCGCTAGCTCGGCCCGGTCCTCCACCGTGGCCCCGGGCGCCGCGCCGAGCCCGACGGCGACGGTGCTGCGTGTGGCGCTGGCCTCCACCGTCTCCTCAGACTGGGCCAGGTGCAGCACCACGTCAGCCACGGTCCAGCCCTGCGCCCCCGACGGCGACGCCCACTGTCCCTCGTCCAGGCCGAGCAGGATCTGCTCGAGCCGGTCCTGCTCCACCTGCAGATCGTCAAAGATGGTCATGCCGGGACTATGGCACACCGAGTCGCCGTCCGGCGGGCGGCGGCCACCCGTTTGCGTTAGAGCGCACTCTAACTCGTAGGCTCGTGATCGTGACGACCTGGAGCATCGGCGAGGCCGCCGTCAAATGCGGCCTATCCCAGTACACCCTGCGCTGGTATGAGCGAATCGGCCTGCTGGGGAACATCGAGCGGGGCGGGGACGGCCGGCGCCGGTTTTCCGAATCTGACCTGGACTGGCTGTCGCTGCTGACCAAGCTGCGCGCCACCGGGATGCCAATCCGGGACATGCAGCGCTACGCCGAGCTGGTCAGGTCGGGCGCGGACGAGGCCGAGCGGATCGAGCTGCTGAAACGGCACCGCGAGGAGGTGCGGCGGGCCATGGCCAGCCAGCGCGAGTGCCTCAAGCTGCTCGACTACAAGATCACCTTTTACTCCGATGCCATCGCCCCGCGCCAGACCACCGGCTCCTGACCCACCGGATCTTTAAAATCGAGGAATAGGTAACCACATGCGCACCACCAACCTCGGCCAGCTCACCGTGTCCGCGCAGGGCCTGGGCTGCATGGGGATGAGCGAATGGTATGGCCCCACTGACTGGGACGAGTCGATCGCGACCATCGGCCGCGCACTGGACCTGGGCGTCACGTTCATCGACACCGCGGACATCTACGGCGCGGGTCACAACGAGGTCCTGGTCGGCCGGGCTATCGCCCACCGCCGTGACGAGGTGCAGCTGGCCACCAAGTTCGGCGTCGACCGCTCCGGCGGCGACGCGCACCGCGTCGTCCGCGGCGAGCACGACTACGTGAAGCGGGCCTGCGAGTCCTCGCTGACGCGGCTCGGCGTCGACGTCATCGACCTGTACTACCTGCATCGCCCGCCGCAGACAGCTGAGATCGAGGAAACCGTCGGCGCCATGGCCGAGCTGGTCGCCGAGGGCAAGGTCCGCTACCTGGGCCTGTCCGAGATCAACGACGACCTGCTGCGCCGGGCCTACGCGGTGCACCCGATCACCGCCGTGCAGAGCGAGTACTCGCTGTGGACCCGCGACGTGGAGACCGACGCCATGGGCGCCATGCGCGAGCTCGGCGTGGGCTTCGTGCCCTATTCCCCGCTCGGCCGCGGTTTCCTCACCGGCACCGTGGACCTGAGCTCGCTGGACGCCAAGGACTTCCGCAGCCGCAACGCGCGCTTCGCGGGCGATGCGGCCAAGTCGAACCAGGCCATCGTGGACGCGGTCCGCACCGTGGCCGACGCCAAGGGCGTGGCGCCGGCGCAGGTCGCCCTGGCCTGGGTCTATGCCCAGCAGGAGCGGCTCGGTGTCGCCATGGCGCCGATCCCCGGCACCAAGCGCGTCAAGTGGCTCGAGCAGAACGTCGCCGCCCTGGACATCACCCTGACCGCGGACGAGCTCGCCGTCCTGGACCCGCTGGGCAGCCAGGTCGCCGGCGCCCGCTACTGAGCCGCCAGCTACCGAACCGTACGTACCGAGCCGCCCGGCGGACCAGATGGCGGCCACCGCCGCAGCGATGGCCGCCATCCCGGGGCCGCCCCCTTCGGGCCGATGCCGCCTCGTCAGGAGGCGTGCTCCATCGGCCTGCCATCCACAGCCGGGGTGGCCGGCTTCATGAACTTGCCGACGACCGGCAGCTCGGTCACGGCCTCGGCCCGGGCGATGGCCACGCCGGCCCTCGCCAGGTGGGCGCGGTCGTCGGCCACCGAGTAGCGCGGCCGCCACTGCGGGTCGTACTTCTTGTTGAAGGTCCACAGCGACTCGATCTGCATGCTGTCGCTGAAGTGGTGGAGCAGTGCCTTCTCCGCCGACTGCCACCGTCCCTCGCCGGTCTCCCCGGCCACCACGGCCCGCATCACGGCGAAGTTGAGACCCAGGCCGTTCAGCCCATGCTCGGCCATCCAGTTGATCGTCCCGATGATCACGAAGTCCGTCAGCCCGTTCGGTGCGTCGGGGTCGCTCGTGCGCCGCATCAGGTCCAGGGAGTACCCGTTGACCTGCCCGGCCGGGATGTACTGGTTGAACGCCACCGGCTTGTTGTCCGGACCGAGGCACACCGCCAGCAGGAGCTCGGTGTCACGCTCGTCGAACATCCGGCTCAGCGTCATCGAGTAGCCGCGCTCCGCCCCGCCCTGGCGGGTCTCGGTCGCGAGCTCCTCCAGCTGGGTGCGCAGTTCCGCAGATGTGTCCAGCGCGCGCATGACCTCGACCCGGTAGCCGGCCTTGGACACCCGGTTGTAGGCCCCTCGCAGCGATTTCATCGCCTTGCCCTTGAGCGAGAACGTCTGGCAGTCGACGATCGCCTCGTCACCGATGTACATCCCGGTCAGCCCGGCGGCCTGGTAGATGGGCAGCCACGAGGCGGAGGCGCCCAGGATGCTGACGTACCAGCCGTTGCTGTCCGCCAGGTCCATCGCGTCGGTCCAGGCGTCGAGCCGCTCGTTCACCGGCCCGATCGGGTCCGGGGACACCAGCATGACGCGGTTGATGACCGAGTAGGCGATCAGCGTGCTGCCGGAGAATAGCCACGACTTGTCGTCCCGGAGGGCGAAGTAGTCCAGGGTGTCGCCACCATAGGTGTCGATGATCGCCCGCGCCCGCTCGAACGCCTTGGCCCGCTCCTCACCGGTCCGCCGGTGCTCACGGCCGGGCAGGGCCGTGGCCAGCACCAGCAGTACGGTGGCCGTGATGGCGGCTATGACGAAGTCGCGGGTCTCCCGCGCACCGACGTAGGCCGAGTCGATCACGGTGGCCAGGGTGATGACCGCCAGGCCGGACATGATGGCCCAGCCGAGGATGCGGCGCATGCCCGCCGGGCTGACCCGGAAGTGCCGGTGCTCGAAGATCAGCCACAGGCCGGCCAGGGCGGCGATGCCTGTGCCCTGCCAGCTCCCACTCGATGCCAGGCGGTCGATCATGCTGACGAACAGGATGACCAGGGCCGCCAGCCAGGCCCGGCGGTAGCCGTGCCGCACGCCACGCGCCACGCCCGCCAGGGCCAGGCCGCCGATGACGGCGGTGACGCCGCTGGCGTGGTGGATGCCGAAGGGCAGCACCTCCCCGACCGGGCGGAGCCATTGGACCGGCCACAGGAATGCGAGCAGCACATTCAGCAAACCCGCGATGAGCAGGCCGAACGCGGCCACCCGGCGGACCCGGCGGCGGCGCACCCAGGGCACCAGGGCCCGCTCGTCGATCGGCCAGGCGCCTCCGTCGGGGAGCTTCCCGACGACCTGGAGCGTCTCGGGACGCGCCTTCTCCGGTGCCAGGACCAGCCGCTCCAGCGCAGCGGGCCGGCCGATCGGCTCTTCGCCGAGAGATAGTGAAGCCGACAGCTCCTGCTCGGCCCCCAGCTCGACCATCGACCGCCGCCGTACGCCCAGGAACGGCGTCGGCAGCCCGAACCGGGCCCTGCGGGCCCGGACGACCTCAGTCGCGCAGCCCGTGTTGGCGTAAAAGCCGTCGCCGATCTGCGTGATCTCGGGCTCGTGCGTGTGGCCGGTGACCAGGCCCGCGTATCCGGCCTCGATCAGGCGTGCCGCCTCGGCCCGGGCCGCCGCGTTGTGGGCGGCCGCGTCGCCCCGCTCACTGACCGAGGCGTCGGCCAGGGCGCGGTTGACCCGGAGCATGGTGGCGATCCCGGTCACCGCGGCGACCAGCGCGATCGCGACGATCAGGATGCCGAACAGGATCAGCCACCGCTCGGCGTGGTGGTCTATCAGTGGCCTGACCCCCGGAACGAAGGTCAGGAAGCGCAGCAGCAGTGCGGCCGCGAACGGCACCACCAGCCACCACAGCCATCCCGCCACCATGCGGTACAGCAGGCGTGATCCCAGGAACGCGGCCGGGTCACCGTTGCACCACCGGACTCCCTCCAGCAGCGAGCCGGGCCTGTCGCGGGAGGCGAGCTTGGGCAGCACCTGCCGCACGACGTGGTGACCAAGCGGCGTGTCCACCGGGGACCGGGGGTCGTCGAACGCGTTGTACTGATCGAACTGGTGGCCATGCATCACCCGGACGAGCTTGGTGCCCTCGCCGGTCGTCACGGCCAGGTCGCAGGCCAGGGCCACGTCGTTGACGCCGAGGCGGTCGCGCAGTACAGCGAGCGATTCACTGTCCCAGGCGAGCTGCCCGTCGTGGTTTCCGGGGGTCAGCACCACGCGGTGACTGCCGCCGGAGGCGAAGCGCTTGACCGCCTCGGTGAACTGCGGGTGGGAGTTCAGGATTCCGGTCATGTCCGGGGCCGCGGCCAGCATCTCGAATCCGTCCCCGGCGATGATGAGCATCCCGGGCTCGGTGAAACCGTCCAGGAGGTCGGCCAGGTCGGTAGCGGCCTGGGTGGAGACCTCGGTCGCGGACGGCGGGAGGTGCAGGTCGCTGACCACTACCACCCGGCTGCCCTTTGCCACCGGGAGCCGGATGAGGTCGGGAACGAACACGGCAGCAGTGTCATCGCCGATGTCCGCGGTGCCGTCCGGGATGCGGCCGGCGTCCGTGATCCGGTCGTCATCCGGCCGGTGTGTTTCGTAGATCGTAGTCATCACAGTGATTCCGTTCGCATCATGGGGAAGAGAATGACGTCGCGTATTGCCGAGACTTCGGCGAAGAGCATGATGAGCCGGTCGATGCCGATTCCGATGCCTGAGGTCGGCGGCAGGCCGAACTCCAGGGCCCGCACGAAGGCGGCGTCGGCCGGGTGAGCCTCGAGGTCACCGCCGGAGGCCGCGCTGGCCTCGGCTTCGAAGCGCTTGATCTGCTCATCGGGATCGTTGAGCTCGCTGTACCCGTTGGCGAGTTCGCGGCCCCCGATGACCAGCTCGAAGCGGTCGGTGACGGTGGGGTCGTCGAGCGACTGGCGGGCGAGCGGGGAGACCTCGGTGGGGTAGTGGTAGATGAACACCGGGCCCGTGGTCTGGGTCATCAGGAGCTTGTCGTAGAGCTCGAAGATCAGCTTCCCCGAACCCCACTGCGGCAGGTACGGAACCTCGCTGGCCGCGCAGATCCGGCGCAGGTCCGCCACGGGCATGGATGGGTGGACCTGCTGGCCCAGCTTCTCGGCGAGCATCTCGAGGAGGTCGCGGCGCGGCCACGGCGGCGTCAGGTCGATGGCCTGGCCGCCGACGTTGAACTCGAGCCGGCCGACGGCACCCTGGGCCGCCTCGACGATCAGGTGCTCGGTGAGGTCCATCCCGTCGCGGAAGTCGCCGAAGGCCCGGTAGGCCTCGAGCGCGGTGAACTCCGGGCTGTGCCGGGTGTCGATGCCCTCGTTGCGGAAGTTGCGGGCGATCTCGAAGACCCGCTCGTAACCGCCCACCACGAGCCGCTTGAGGAACAGCTCGGGCGCGATGCGCAGGCTGAACTCGGTGTCGAGCGCGTTGGAGTGGGTGAAGAAGGGGCGGGCCAGTGCCCCGCCTGCCTGCGGCTGCAGGATGGGGGTCTCGACCTCGACGAAGTTCTGCGCCTCGAGCCGGTCCCGCAGGATGGACAGAGCCCGGAAGCGGATGTCGAAGACCCGCCGGCTCTCCTTGTTGGCCAGCAGGTCAACCTCGCGCTGACGGTACCGGGTCTCCGCCTCGGACAGGCCGTGCCACTTGTCGGGCAGCGGCCGCAGCGCCTTGGACAGGAGCTCCAGGCCCTGCACGTCCACCGAGAGCTGGCCGCGGCGGCTGGTGATCACCTCGCCGGTGACTCCCACCCAGTCACCCAGGTCCAGGAGCGCCTCGACGGCAGCCGCCTCTTCCGGCAGGTGCCCGGAGTTGAACATCAGCTGCACGCTGCCGCTGGCGTCCTCGAGGGTGACGAAGCGGAGCTTGCCGTGACCTCGCATGGAGGTGACGCGCCCGGCCACCAGCGCGATCTCGCCGGTCCTGGTGTCTGGGGCCAGGTCGGCGTGGACCGAGGCCAGTTCGGCGAGCGTCGAGCTGCGGTCGAACCGGGCGGGGTAAGGGTTGATGCCCTGGGCCTGCAGCGCGTCGCGCTTGGCCCGGCGTTCCGCGGTCTGGGTGGCCTGCCCGCCGGCGGCTGCGGGATTAGCCGCGGCGCCGGCTGCAGGCGCCTGTGCGGGTGCTGCTCTCTCGGGAAGGGCGGGGGTGCTCATGGCAGGTGCCTGTCTTTCTCGGTGTGGCTTGCTGTGGATAGCTCCACTTTCTGCCGCGCCGGAAAAATGCACCCTGGAGAAACTCCCTAGTTCTGGCGTCCCCCACCTCCCTAGGGCGGCCGGCGCAGGCCGGCCACCCGCCAAACCCCGACGAAATCCCAGCTCGTGCGGGCGAATCCCCGGGCCGCCCGGACCGGCCCACGGCGGGAAGCTGGGGAAGGGAACCCAGGAACTGGGGAGGTGAACTAGGGAGTATCTCCAGGGACTATGGCGCCAGCCCGGCCGAGAGTGGAGCCATCCACAGCAAGCCGAGCCAAGAAAGACGTGCATCCCTATGAGCACCCAGACGGTCAACAATGACCAGAACGCCGGCCACAAGCCGGCCCCGCCCCAGCACGCCGGCCGTTCCTTCCACGCCGGCCGTTCCTTCCGGCACCCGCGCCTGGCCCTTGTCATCGGCGCGGCCACCGCCGCAGTCGCCGCCGCGCTGGCCGTGGTCCTGAACCTCGGGGCCATCGGCAATATCTCGATCGTCGCGGGCTGGTTCCCCGCGGCCCTGGCCTGGACCACAATCGGGATCGCCATCCTGGCCGTGGTTCTGCGGCGGGACGCGCTGAAGGAGTTCGCCATCGGCCTCCCGATCGGCATCGCCTTCGTCGTCCTGCTGATCGGCGCTCTTCAGCTCACGCAGACGATCCCCACCGGCGCGCCCCGGTCCATGTACGTCTGGCTGATCGTGGCCTGCGCCGTGGCCGGCCTGCTCCTGGCCGGATGGCGCCGGGCTAACTGGCCCCGCCGTATCGCCGGCCTGGCCGCGGTGGCCCTGGCCGTGGTCACGGCGGGCAGCGCGGCGAACCAGACGTTCCAGTACTACCCCACCTTCGATCGCCTGCTCGGCCAGACCGCCAACAACTTCATCGACAACTCCCAGCTCGACTCGATCCGCGAGCAAGTGGCCAAGACCGGCGTACTGCCCGATCACGGCGAGACGCTGAGCGTTGTGATCCCGGGCCAGGACCTGCGATTCGACCCCCGCCCGGCCTACATCTGGGTGCCGCCGGCGTGGTTCGCGCGCAGCCGCCCGCAGCTGCCGGTCATCGAGCTGCTGCACGGCACCCCCGGCCAGCCCTCTGACTGGACCCGCGCCAGCTTCGCCGACGCCACCGCGCTCGCCTACGCCGAGCAGCACAAGGGGGTCGCCCCGATCCTGGTCATGCCGGACATCAACGGCTCGCTGACCGGTGACTCGGAGTGCATGAACAGCGGTATCTACGGTCAGGTCGAGACGTACGTGTCCCAGACCGTGCCGGCATTCATGGAGAAGAAGTTCAACGCCCGGACGTCTGACGACTCGTTCGCCATCGCCGGCCTGTCCGAAGGCGGCCTGTGCGCCACCACCCTGTCCCTGAACCACCCCAAGGTTTACGCGGCCTCCGCCAACTACTCCGGCGACGTCTCGCCCACGAACCAGGATCTGGACGAGCAGCAGACCATCGCCACCCTGTTCGGCGGCTCGGTCAGCGCTTACGACGCGCACAACCCGCCGTACCTGCTGACCCACGGCCGTTACACCGAGGTGTCGGGCTGGTTCGCCGCCGGGGCCCAGGATCACACCGCCGTCAAGGCCGCGGACACCCTGCAGGGCCTGGCCGAGAACGCCGGGATGAACACCTGCATCACCACGCCGCCTGGCGCGCACAACTTCGACTTCTGGACGCAGGCCTTCCAGCAGTCCCTGCCCTGGCTGTCCTGGCAGCTGAAGCTCGCCCCCGAGCCGCGGTCCATCCCGGCCCAGTGCACGCCCGGACGGAGCTGAGGGTCCGCCATGATGGCCGCAGCGATCGTCTTCGCCACCTTGTCCGCTCTGTCGAGCGCGTGCGGCGCCGTCCTGCAGCGCCGCGCCGCCGTGAACCAAAAGTCCACGGCGGCGCGGCCGCGCTGGCGGGCCGCGCTCGCCCTGGTCCGCCAGCCGGCCTGGCTGTTCGGGACCCTGTTCCTCGTCGCCACGTTCGCCTTCCAGGCGGCGGCCCTGTACTTCGGGCCGCTGTCGCTGGTCCAGCCGATCCTCGTGCTCGAGCTGATCTTCACCCTGGCCGTGCGCGTGTTCTTCCTTCACGACAACGTCGCCGCCCGGACCTGGGGCGCCGCCCTCATGATCTGCGTGGGACTGGGCGCGTTCCTGGTCACGGCGTCACCCGGTGAGGGCACGGCCGTCCCGGGCGCCGGCGGGTGGATGCTGGCCGTCGGCACCCGGGCCCTGGCCGTCGCGGCGCTGCTGCTGCTCGCGCGCCGCGGATCCCCGGCTCGCCGCGCCGCTCTGATCGGGGCGGCCACCGCCGTGGTCTGGTCCCTGGACGCCGCCTTCGTGAAGGTGTCGGTGGACACGCTGGCACACAGCGGCCTGCTGGGCCTGGTCACAACCTGGCCGCTCTACGCCATGATCACGACGGGGGTGCTCGGCATGGCTCTGCTGCAGGGAGCGTACGCGGCCGGGCCGCTGGCCAGCTCCCAGGCCACCATGCTCATCGTCGACCCGATCGCGAGCATCGCGCTGGGCGCCGAGCTCTTTCACGAGCCGCTGAGCACCAGCCCCGGGCGCGCGATCGGTGCCGTCGCGGCCCTCGTCATGCTCGCCGCGGGCGTCGTCGCGCTGTCCGCCTGGGCGCCCCCGGTAATGACGGCCCCCGAGGTGACGGCCCCCGAGGTGAAGACCCCCCAGGTGACGGCCCCCGAGGTGACGGCCCCCGAGGTGACGGCCCCCGAGGCGGCCGAGGCGCCGTTGACGTCCAGTCTGACATAGGTAACACTGGACTACGTGTCCTATGTGGAAATCCTGATCCTGCGACGGCTGAGGTCCGGGCCCGCCCACGGCTACGAGCTGCGCAAGCGAGTAGAGCAGACGACCGGCGTGGTGCTGCACAACAACTCGCTCTACCCGGCGCTCAAGCGCTTCGAGGAAGCGGGCGCGGTCACCAGGACGGCTGAGCCGCAGCCCGGCCGCCCGCCGCGGCTGGTCTACACGCTGACCCCGGTGGGCGAGGAACTGCTGCACGACATGCTGGCCGAGCTGCCCCCCGAGCAGGCGGCTGACGACACCGAGGCCATGGCCCGTATCGGCCAGTTCTCCTTGCTCAATCCGGCCGAACGGGCGGCGGTCCTCGCATCCCGTTCTCGCGCCGTGCGCAAGCTAGTGGCGCACGCCCGGGTCATGCGCGACCTCGCCGAGGCGGGGGGCGAGCGCTGGGGGGCGCTGGTCACCGGCGAGCTCGTCCGCCGGTACGAGCGCGAGCTGGCCTGGCTCGCCGAGCTAGCTGCTCTCGCCGCCGAAGATGAGCCCGGCGAGGTCGCGCCGTGACGTCGCAGGATCAGCGCACCCTGGGGCCATTGGTGCAGTTCGCGCTGCTGGCCGGGCCGCTGCTGTCCATGCTGGATTCGAGCGTCGTGAACGTGGCGGTGGAGCCGGTCGCCCGCGACCTGCGGGCCAGCCTGACCCTGGTGCAGTGGACGGTCAGCGGCTACCTGCTGGCGCTGGGCGCCGGGCTGGCCGGGACCGCGTACCTGGCCCGGCGGTTCGGCACGCTGCCGGTCTACCGGGCCAGCGTGATCGCGTTCACCGTCGCGTCCGCCGTGTGTGCGGTGGCCCCGGACGCGGGGGCGCTGGTCGCCGCGCGCGTCCTCCAGGGACTGGTCGCGGCGCCGCTGGTCCCGCTGGCCATGAGCATGCTGCTGGGGCGGGACGCCGGGACCGCGCGGTCCATCTCGCCGGCCGCGGGCGTCATGCTGTTCCTCGGCCCGGCCATCGGGCCGGCCGTGGGCGGGGTGCTGATCGGCGCGGTCGGCTGGCGCGGCATTTTCGGTGTCAATGTGCCGGTGGGCGCGCTGGCCGCGGTGGCGGTCCGGTACATCCCGCAGAACCTGGCGCCGGGACGGCGGCCAGGAGCCACGTTCGACTTGCCTGGGCTGATCCTGCTCGGGGCGGGCCTGACCGGGCTGCTGC
>JBAPYC010001100.1:0-3806 GCA_049284535.1 Streptosporangiaceae bacterium | reverse complement strand
GATCGAGCGTTCGGGAAAGGAACTGGCGGATCTGGAAGACGCCGGTCAGCCCTTCAGGGAACGGTTCCAGGGCACGTGGTGCTACGGATAGATGACTTCCGGCTGTCCCTTCGTGTGGTGCATAGTCCAGAGCAGGCCGGCGAGATGTTCGGGGTCGGCGGTAGGCATCTCCCAGACCGGGTCGCCCGCGGCTTTGGCCTTCTCCATCTCGGCGTGGAAGGCACTGTTCTTGATGGCTGCACCGATGTAGAGCATGCCGACGTAGACGCCTTTCCCGGCTACCTCGGCGTGGAGGGCTTGCAGGTAGTTGCGCTGGGCGGCTTGTGCAGGACTGGGGCCGCTCATGTTCGGCAGGCCCTGCACGGTGCTGCCGCCCTGTGCGGTCAGGATGGCGCCGTCTCCCTGCTCGAGCATGTGCGGCAGGAACTCCTGCACGAGTGCCAGCATCGTGTAGAAGATCAGCGGCATGAAGTTCTGGGCGTGCTGCGGGGTCAGGTTAGCTGCGGAAACGAACCCGGTGTCAGGTGGGTGCGTAGTAAAGGGCGTCGAGGTGGTCGGCCTTAGCGCGAATCTGCTCGGCCAGCCGGGGTGTGGCCTCGGTTTGGGACAGGTCGGCCGTGATGACATGCGCGGTTGCCCCGGCACTGGTCAGCTCTTTGGCCAGAAGGTCAAGCGGCTCCTGGCGGCGGCCCACCAGGGTGACGGCGTAACCCTGCCGCGCGTAGCGACGGGCGACCGACTGCCCGAGACCGGGTCCGGCCCCGAACACGGCGATGGAATTGGACACAAGAATGCTCCGATGGGTAGTCCGACCACTACTCCGAACCCGCTTCGTGCGCCTTCCCGGCGCACGCCACCCTATCTTCCGCGACCGCCCAGACCTCGCTTTCCCGGCCGTAAGGAACTTCGTTTCCCTGATCAGGGAAAACTAGTCCCTGATCAGGTGACCGGACCCGCTGAGCTGGGCGAGTTTACTGCGTATGTCATGCGGGCTGGTGGGGATTCCGGCGGCAGCCGCGCTCACCGGTCAGGGGTGCCGGTGCTGCTGTCCCAGCGAGTGGCCGGTCAGGCGGGCGATCCCGGTGGCGAGGCCCCCCGCGATCGCTAGCCCGCCTGCGGCCAGGGCGAACCTCGAGGCCGTGGTGTCGGCGAGGGCAAAGATGATGAGAGCGACGCCTAGCCCGGCGAGGATGAATGGGCCGTAACGGCTGCGGGAGAGAAAGAACATGGTCGGCTCCTTTGTGGTGGATGGCCTTCGTGAAGACGCCGGTATCCGGTCGTGCTAACGATCGGGGGCCGACGCGAACAGTCAATGACTGACTGACTCACTCACTCAATATACACTGTTCAGTATGCCTCGCATACCAGCCCGTGACCGCCTCGCCGAGATCGCCACAGTCGCCACGGAGCACTTCGGGCGGCTCGGCTACCGCGCGACCAAGACGGCCGACGTCGCGGCCCAGGCGGGCATGTCGGCGGGGTCCCTCTTCACCTACGTCGAGTCCAAGGAGGCACTTTTCCATCTGGTTTTCCTGTACTGGTTCGAGATGTCCTCCGAACGCCTCGCGGTCCTGCCGGTGGCGACTCCCGGCGAGGGTGAGACTCTCGCCGTGATCGAGGCTGGCCTGCGGCGCATCGAGATGCCCCGGATCCGGGCGGCCCTCCTCGACGACGAGCCAGCCGACGTCGCCGGGGAGCTAGCAGAGATCATCGAAGAGCGTTACGCCCTCCTGGAGCACTACTGGCCGCTACTTGCGGTCATCGAGCGCTGCACGGTGGAGATGCCGGCACTGGAGGCCGCATGGTTCGGCCTGGCCCGCGCCGGAACCTACGAGGAACTCGGCCGCTATCTCAAGCGCCGGATGGCAGCGGGGCTGCTGCGGCCCATGACCGATTCGCAGGTGGCGGCCCGGCTGGTCACCGAGTCGCTGGCGTGGTTCGCGTGGCACCGCCGTGAAGGCCGGGACGCGAACCTCTATGACGACGCCGCGGGCAAACGGACCGTCGTCGAGTTCATCTGCGCAGCCCTGGTTCCGCAGGCGGCCGGCGAGACTCCAGCTCGTTCCCCGGCCCCATAAAGAGCTCCGGGAAGGCCCGTAATCACCACAATCTTTGGGCCGAACGGGCTGGCTGCCAGCCATCCAGCCGCAGCAAGCCTCAGCGGAGTCACCCGCCAGGGCCGCCGCCAGGGATCAGCTGCCAGCGACCAGGCGGCGCAGCGCCTGCGCGGCCTGGGCGTTCTGCTCGGCGTAAGTGACCAGCGCGTTGGCCAGGGTCGCGGCCCACTCGCCGACGGGGACCGTCTGCCGGGACAGCACGACGCCGCGGACGGCACGACAGATCTCCGTGACCGGCTGCCCGTTCCGCACGGCCAGCGTCATCTGCAATTCGCCCAGCTTGGCCACGACCTTGGAGATCTCGCCGGGGCGCCCGCGCATCCGGTCGGACATGCTCCGTTCCCGCTCGACCGTCACGCTGTCGCTGGGCAGCGCCTCGCCGAGCGACTGGGCCAGCACCCGCGCGTAGATGGCCACGTCGGTACTGTCGGCACGCAGCGCGGCGGTGACCATGTCCAGGGAGAGCGCGTCGTCATGCTCAGTCATCGGTCCGCCCCACGGGTTCGGCCGCACAATGTTCAGCCTTGGGTGAAGATGCGTGTCGATTCTATGGGCCTGCGGCCGATGCGGGGGATTTGCCTGAACTTACATCACCTTCGGGACGTCTCCGGGCGAGCCGTTACCGAGCGGCAACCTGTCGTTCGCTCCAAAATGCGCGAGGAGTTTCGTACTCTGGAACCCGCGATGCCTGCGACGGAACGACTGCCGAGTACTCTCGGCCCGTATCGCCTTCAGGACCGCCTCGGGGAAGGCGGCATGGGGGTAGTGCACCTCGCCCTTGATCCGGAAGGCCGCCCGGTGGCGGTCAAGGTGCTGCAGCCGCTCGGCAGCGAGGGCGTCAACGCCCGTCGCCGCCTGGCCCGTGAGGTCGAGACCATGCGCCGGGTGCACAGCCCGTTCGTCGCCGAGGTCCTCGACGCCGACGTGACTGGTGAGTACCCCTACATCGTCACCCGGTTCGTGTCCGGGCCCACGCTGGACGAGATGGTCCGCGCCCGTGGCCCGCTGTCCGGGCAGGGGCTGCGCAGGCTGGCCTATGGCATGGCCGAGGCGCTGACCGCCATCCACGCGGCGGGCGTGGTCCACCGCGACCTCAAGCCGGGCAACGTGATGCTCACCGACGACCGGCCCATCGTGATCGACTTCGGCATCGCCCAGGTCGGCGACGCCACCCGGCTGACCCAGACCGGCCTGGTCATGGGGACGCCCGGCTACCTCGCCCCCGAGGTGATCGAAGGACAGCCGAGCAGCTTCGCCTCAGACATCCATTCCTGGGGCTCGACGATGGCCTTCGCGGCTACCGGCCAGCTGCCCTTCGGCAGTGGCTCGTATGAGCAGATCTTCTACCGGATCGTGTCCGGCCGCGCCGACCTGACCGGCGTGCCGGCGCCGATGATGCCGCTGATCACCGCGGCGCTGGCCCGGGACCCCACGCATCGCCCATCGGCCGCCTGGCTCAGCTCCCACGCGGCCTCGCTTGACATGTCGGCCGCCGGCCCGTCCGCGACCAGCACGTATTACCCCGACACCCGGACCGCCACCGCCCTGGGCGGCTCCGGCTCTGGCGCCCCCGCCGGCGCTTCAGCCGTCCCGGGAGCCGCGGGAGCCGCAGGAGCCGCCGCCATCGCCGCCGGAGCCGCAGCCGGAGGAGCCGCAGCCAGAGGAGCCGCAGCCGGAGGAGCCGCAGCC
>JBAPYC010001099.1:0-14405 GCA_049284535.1 Streptosporangiaceae bacterium | reverse complement strand
CCTGGACACGGTCCAGGCCGACCTGTCCGCCACCGTGGACCGGGCGCTGCAGCCCGCGCACCTGTCCCTGTGGCTCAGCTGAGCAGTACCACCGCAGGCAATCGTCACGCCACTAGGAGGTTCCGTGACCACGCTGGCCGCCATCTTCCTGCCCAGCCAGCCGCCCGAGCAGGTGGTCCCGGTGGCCACGGCCGCCGAGGTGGCCGGCCTGGACGAGCTGTGGGTGTTCGAAGACTGCTTCTCCGAGAGCGGCATCGCCACCGCGACGGCCATGCTGGCCGTGACCAGCGAGCTCAGGGTGGGGATCGGGCTGCTGCCGGTGCCGCTGCGCAACGTGGCCCTGACTGCCATGGAGGTGGCCACGGTGGCCCGGATGTTCCCCGGTCGGCTGACGGCCGGTGTCGGCCACGGCGTGCAGGAGTGGATGGCCCAGGTCGGCGCCCAGGTCGAGTCGCCGATGACGCTGCTGCGCGAGTACACCACGGCGCTGTACGCCCTGCTGCGCGGCCAGACGCTGACCCAGCAGGGCCGTTACGTGCACCTGGACGGCGTGACACTGGACTGGCCGCCGGAGGCGGTGCCGCCGCTGCTGGTGGGCGCGGTCGGGCCACGTGGCGTGGCGCTCGCGGGCGAGGTCTCCGACGGAGTGATCATCGCGGGTGGCAGGTCGCTGGCAGAGGTGGGGGAGCTGATCGAGCACTACCGGTACAGCCGGGCCGCGGCGCGGCCCTCGGCTGGGGCTGGCCAGGTCGTGGCGTTCACCAGCGCCTCGGCGGACACCCCGGCGGCCGACGTCGCCGCGGTGGTGAAGGCCATCGCCGCGGCCGGGGTGGACTGCGTGGCCATCAGCGACGCCGAGGAAGACGGCGACCTGGAGCGGTTCGTCACGTTCCTGGCCACGGAGGTCAAGCCGCTGCTGGGCTGAGGTCTGAGCTGGGGCGCCGGCGTCAGCCGGGCCAGGCTGGGCCGGGCTGGGGCACCGCTTAGCTGAACAGCAGGACGGCGTAGGCGGCCAGCCAGTGGCCGACCATGTAGTCGTCGCCGACCACGTGCGGCAAGGCGGCGTCGGCGTGGCGCTGCATCGCCTCAAGGCACGGGCCGATCCGCTGGTCGCCGGCGGGAAGGGTTTCCGCCAGCCGCCGCCAGCACCAGGCCCGGCTCAGGTTCAGGCCGTGCAGGTGGGCGATCTGCCCGTCACTGGAATCGGAGACCACGACCGGGCTGAACAGCGCGGCCGGCTCCCCCGCGGCCAGGCCGGGCAGGAACGCCTCGAGCCACGGCGCGAACTCCTCCGGAGCCAGCAGCCGGGCCATCAGCTCGGCTTCGGTCAGCGCCGGGGACAGGAAATCGTGCCCGGACGGCTCCCACCCGCCCGGGTAGCCGGTGTCGGGCAGGTACCAGCGGGCCGCAGCCGCCTCGATGGCCGCGTCCAGGGCGGGCTGCCCGAGCCCGGCCTGCATCCGCGCGAAGGGCAGGGCCCGGGACAAGCCGAACGAGCTGTTCGGATGCAGCCCGCTGCGGACCGGATACGTTTGGATGGGCAGCCACTCCAGGTAGCTGTCGGTCAGCACTGTGGCCAGTGGTTCCATGGCCGCCGCCCAGCGCTTGGCATCCTCATCCCCGGTCCACCCGGCCAGCTCGTGGATCAGGCTCAGCGCCCAGCCCCAGCCGTAGGGCCGCTCGCTGCGGCCACCGCCGGTGATGAACTCCGCCTCGCGGCGCAGCGCCTCCGCAGTGAACTGGGCGTCCAGCACGGCTCTGATCTCGGTGGCGGGCACCGCGCCGGCGGCCACCTTGAGCAGCCGGACCAGGACCCAGTGCATCTCGACGCAGGAGTGCCAGTCGTAGCTGCCGTAGAAGACCGGGGTGCGGTCCCGCGGCCGGTGCGGGAAGTCACCCGGCTCGTTCATCTGCACGATCAGGTAGGACGGGAACTCGCGGGCGATGTTCTCCAGCGCCAGCCGGGCGTAGCCGTCCAGGTCGGGCCGCAGCCGGTCCAGCCACTGCGCCGCCAGTGGTTGGGCCGCCAGTGGATGGGCTGCCAGTTCCCCGGCGGCGCGATCCGCGCTCAGCGCGCCGCCAGCCCGAGCATGAGCTCGTCCACGATGCGGGCGGCGAGCTCGCCGTCCATCCCCCCGTCGGCTTCCTTGCCCTTGGCCAGCACGGTGCCGGTCAGCGCGAGCATCGCGATCTCCACGTCGGTGTCGGGCCGCAGCTCGCCGGAGGCGATGCCGCGGCGCAGGACCGACCGCATGAGCTCGCGCCGCGGCTGGATCACGGTCTCGGAGTACCGGGCCATCAGCCGCGGGTACTTCTCGCCCTCGCCGAGCAGCAGCGCGTACCGGCGTGCCTTGCGGGGGTCGCCCATGTCCGCGCACATCACGCTGAGCATCGCGATCAGGTCCTCGCGGACCGAGTCGCCCTTGGGTTCGGGGTAGGGCGACTTCAGCGCGCTGAGCGCGGCGAGCAGGAGCTCTTCCTTGTTCGGCCAGCGGCGGTAGATGGTCGCCTTGCCGACCCCGGCGCGGGCCGCGACGGCCTCCACACACACGCCCTCGAAGCCCTGCTCGGCGAACAGGTCGAGGGTGGCCTCGATGATCGCCTGCTCGGCCTGCTCGCTGCGCGGACGGCCGGGCCGGCGAGTCGCCGGCCCGGCTTCCGTGTCAGTGCCAGGCCCCTGATCTACGATCACAGGCTGCATGGCTGCTCATCTCTCTCGGTCAGCGTTGAGCATGTCTGCTTCCATTATGGCCAGCTCGGCCTCGTAAGCAGACTGCCCGGCCGGCACTGGCTGGCCGGCGAGCGCAGCGTCTGCGGCAAGCGCGGGGTTCCCGGCCAGCACCGGCTCGCCGGCCGGAACCGCCGTGGCCTTCGGCTTGCCCGGCATCCAGCGCAGCACCACGAACCCGCCCGCCAGCGCGAGCAGCGCCGCGACCAGGGTGGTGTAGTGCATGGCGTGCACGAACGCGTCGTTCGCGGGCACCAGCAGCGACCGCCCGGAGGGGCCGAGCTGCTGCGCGACGGCCTGGGTCGCGGAGATCGACGAGGACGCCGCCTCCCGGGCCGAGGCCGGTAGGTGAGCCAGCGTCGGGCTGAGCGCGTTGCGGTAGAACTCGGCCAGGATGGAGCCGAGGACGGCCACGCTGAGCGCCACCGCCACCTGGCGCGAGGTGTTGGTCAGGGCCGAACCCGCCCCGGCCCGCTCCCGCGGCAGCACGTCCATGACCGAGGAGGTGGCGGCCGGCATGACCACGCCCATGGCCGCACCCTGGATGCCGAACAGCACTGCCAGCAGCCAGATCGGCGAGCTGGTCCCGAGGGTGGCGTAACCGGCCACGGCCGCGGCCATCACGAACAGGCCGGTCGCACCCGCTGCCTTGGCGCCGTACCGCTGGACCAGCCGGGAGCTGCGCGGCGAGAGCAGCAGCTGCCCGGCCGCAAACGGCACGGTCAGCAGGCCGGCCGCCAGCGGGCTGTAACCCCGGACGTTCTGCAGGTAGAAGCTGGTAAAGAAGAACACGCCGCCCATGCCGAAGAACACCAGGCCGAGCGCGCCCACCGAGGCCGACAACCGCCGGTCGCGGAACAGCCGCACGTCCAGGCTCGGGTGCTGGATGCGGGTCTCGTACCAGGCGAAGAAGGCCAGCACGGCCAGGCCGCCCACGATCGGGCCGAGCACGCCCAGGCTCAGCCACGACTCACCGTCGCCGCCCTGGACGATCCCGAATACCAGCAGGATCAGGCCCGCGATGGACAGCAGCACGCCCACGTAGTCGATGCCGCCGGCCTCGTGGTTGCGCGACTCGGGCACCAGGATCGCGGCGGCGATGAAGCCGACCGCGGTGACCGGGACGTTGATCAGGAAGACCGAGCCCCACCAGAAGTGGTCGAGCAGCAGGCCGCCCAGGACCGGGCCGGTGGCGATGCCCAGGCCGACCGCCATGGCCCACAGGCCGATCGCCCGTGGCCGTTCGGCGGGCTCGAAGACGTTCGAGATGATGGACAGGGTCTGCGGCATGACCGCGGCCCCGCCCAGGCCCATCGCGGCGCGCGCGAGAATCAGCTGATCGGGCGACCGCGAATAGGCCGAGAGCAGCGAGGCGATGCCGAACAGCGCGAGCCCGATCATGAGCATGCGCTTGCGGCCGATCTTGTCGCCGACGACGCCGAACGTGAACAGCAGCCCGGCGAAGACCAGCGTGTAGGAGTTGATGGCCCATTCGAGCTGGCTCTGACTCGCGCCGAGGCCCCCGCGAGGCTCGGCGATCGTCTTGAGCGCCACGTTCAGGACGGTGTTGTCGATGACGATGGCGAGCAGCCCGACGATCAGCACGCTGAGTATCAGCCAGCGCCGACGGTAGATGGTCTGCGAATCCATGTGTCCCTTCCGGATCACTAGAAGCTTGTGCGCGGAACCGGGAAGGTGCTGGCCGGTGAGGATGTTGCCACAGTCAGGAGCTTGCGGGTCCCGCTTACATCGATACGGAACGGTCTCGTATCGGAATCTATTTCCCGGGCTGGGCTGCAGTTACGGTGATCCAGGTCACATCGGGCTGGCGTCTGCGTGCTCCGGCTGGCCGGCCCCAGCCCCAGCCCCAGCACCGGCCGGAGCGCCGGCCTGGGGGCGTGGCGGCTGCAGGGCCAGGCAGAGGGCCGCCCCGGCCAGCAGCGCGATGACGGGGACGATGATGGCCGCGCGCATGGCGCCGACGTAGCTCACGTGCGCAGCCAGCCGGTTCTGCAGCACGGCCAGGACCACCGCGCTGCCCAGCGCCGAGCCGGTCTGCCGGAAGGTGTTCAGCACGCCCGAGGCGGCCCCCGCCAGCCTCGGGTCGACGTTCCGGGTGGCGTTTGCCTGCATCGGTGACATAGTGCAGCCGATCCCGAGCCCGGCGACGCAGAAGCCGGGCAGCAGGTCGTAGGCGTGCGAGGCAGGGCCGGCCAGGGCGACCAGGATGACGAGCCCGGCCGCGTACAGGACCAGGCCGCCCATCAGCAGGTACTTGCCGCCGCGGTCGGCCAGCCGCCCGGCGAAGGGCGCGGTCAGCCCGGATACTAGCGCGGCCGGGGCCATGGTCAGGCCCGCCTTGAGCGGGCTGAAGCCTAGCTCGGACTGCAGGTACAAGGTGAGTGGCAGCGCCATCCCGATCAGCCCGATCGAGACGATCACGTTGGCCGCGCTCATCAGGGCGTAGTTCCGGTCGCGGAACAGCACGAAGGGAAGCAGCGGCTCGCGCTGCTGGCGGCGCGCCTGGATGCCGACAAACACGGCGAGCAGCGCGATCCCCGCCCCGATGATCAGCGGGATGCTGACGAAGGAGGCGACGTGGCCCCAGTGGTAGGTCTGGCCCTCGATCAGGCCGTAGGTGATGGCCACCAGCGCGGCGCTGGCCAGCAGCACACCCGGCAGGTCCAGGCCCTGGCGGCGTCCGGTCCGCACCTCGGGCAAGATGGCCAGGGCAGCGATCACGGCCACCACGCCGACCGGCAGGTTCACGAAGAAGATCCAGCGCCAGCCGAGCCAGGTGACCAGCATGCCGCCGATGGTCGGGCCCGCGATGGTGGCCAGGCCGGCCACGCCGCCCCAGATGCCCATGGCGGCGCCGCGACGGCTGGCCGGGAAGGTGGCGATGATGACGGCCATCGTCTGCGGCAGCAGCAAGGCCGAACCGAGCCCCTGGACGGCCCGGGCCGCGATCAGCTCCGGAGCGGTCTGGGCCAGGCCGGAGGCCGCCGAGGCCAGGGTGAAGATGGTCACGCCGGCGATGAACAGGTTCCGCCGCCCGCGCAGGTCACCCAGGCGTCCCGCGGTGATCATCAGCACGGCCAGCACGATGATGTAGGCGTTGATGACCCAGCCAATCTGCGGCAGCGAGGCGTGCAGGCCGCGCCGCATGGCGGGGATAGCCACGTTGACGATGGTCAGGTCGAGCATGGTCATGAAGAAGCCGAGGCTGAGCGTGGCCAGCACCGCCCACTCGCGCCCGCGCCACTTACTCACCGCCGGTCTCTCCTTCCAGGTCGCTCCGCCCTGGGGCGTCCGGGTTCCAGCTCAGTCGCCCTTCGCGCAGGTCGGCGACGACGGCCTGCAGCCAGTCCACCTCGGCCCGCTTCAGCGCGATCAGGTACTCGGCCTCCAGCAGGTTCGCCCGGGCCAGCTGGAAATGCTGCGAGCGCTGCTTGAGCGCGGCGTCCACTCCCGCGTTCAGGGCGCTGAGCTGCGACTCGGCTTCGATACTGCGCCGCTCGAGGAGCGCGGTGACCTCGCCGGGGTCGAGCAGGTGGGCGAACGTCAGCACCATGGCCAGTCCTGGGTAGTCCGGCGTTGCCCGCATCAGCCCGTCGCGCAGCGCGTCGGTGAGCTGGTCGCGGCCCAGGCCGGTGATCTCGTAGACGGTCCGCTCGGGCCGGCGGCCCTCCCGGCTCGTCTCCACCGGCTGGATCAGCCCGCCCGCGGCCAGCCGGTCCACGGTGCTGTAGAGGGTCCCGTGGGTCACTTTCATGACCCGGTCGATCTCCTGAACCCGGATCCGGTGCCGCATCTCATATGGGTGCAGCGGCTGCCGCCACAGCAGCGACAGGATCGCGATGCCTGGCGGGGTAAGCGGTGCGGGCGGCCTCGATCGCGCGGAAGGCATGTCTCCTCCGGGTCAGCTCGGTTCGCTGGCTCGTCCAGCTCGAATAGTCCATGTCGACTATAAGCGTCTGGATTAATCCATGGCAAGCCAGACGTGCCGCCGATATCGCCGCCATCGCCCGTCGGACATGGGGCGCGGCTCACTCCTGGCGTGCCCGTCCGGGATCCGGCGCCGTACCGGGCGGATCCGTGGCGAGCACTGGCGGACTGCTCGGCCGCCGAGCCGATTCTGGGCTGGCGGCCGTGTTATCGCTGGCCAGGACGGCTATAAGCCCGCTTCGTTCTGGATTATTGCCTTCCGGGATCAGTGGTAAGGCTTGTGCGGGATGGGGGCGTCGTTGAGCTGCTGCTCGATGTCGACCATGATGGTGTCGCCCTCGACCTTGCAGGCGTAGACGGGGAGCGTCGGGACCTCGGGGATGCCGACCGACTCGCCCGTGCTCAGGTCGAACCGGGAGTTGTGCGAGGCGCAGACCAGGGTGTCGTCGTCCTGCACGGTGCCCTCGTGCAGCGGCTGCTGCTGGTGCGTGCAGGTGTTGTGCACGGCGCGGACGTCCTCGCCGTCCAGGCGGACCAGGCAGATCGGCTCCTTCAGCCCGTCCACGAACAGAGTCTCGCCCTCCTCGAGATCGTCGATGTTGGCGACAGCGACAAAGGCCATGACTATTTCCTTTCGTTGGCGCGCCGGCGCGGGGCGGGCTGGTTTCCGCGCACTTCGATCCCGCCGTTGCGGACCCGGGTGCGGATCACGGGCTGCGGCTGGTGTGACGGGCCGCGGCGGACGGAGCCGTCGGCCAGGCAGTACTGCGATCCGTGCAGCGGGCAGGTCACGGTCAGGCCCTCGACCTCGCCGCGGCTGAGCACGCCGGCGGCATGGCTGCACACATTGTCGAGCGCGTAGAGGGTGCCGTCGTGGCGGTACAGCAGGATCTGCCGGCCATCGGCCTGCACTCCGGCGGGGACGTTGTCCTGCAGGTCGGTTTCGTCCATCACCTTGACCCAGCGCCGCGGGCCGTCGGCTCCCGCCACCCGGCTGACCATGACCGCCTTGGCGAACACCAGGTGGCCGCCCAGGTAGGCGGCGGCCCCGGTGACGGCGAGGCTGGCCGCTCCCAGCCCGCTGGCCGTGCGCCGCTTGCCGGTCAGCCGGGCCGCCAGCGACATGCCCTGCAGCCCAAGCGCGGCGGTATTGAGCACCCCGTGGAACAGGCCGAGCCGGCGGTCCTCGTCGTCGCTGACGGTCCAGTCGACCACCCCGGTAGCCGCGGTCGCGACCGCCGCCGCAATGCCGGCCGCGCTGAACACGGCCGCCGGGTCGAGCCCGCCCCCGGGCGCCGGGTCCCCCCCGGTGAGGTCCAGCACCAGGGCGCCGGTCCACAGCCCGATCGGCAGGTCGGACAGGGCCGGATGCAGCGGATGACCGAGCCACCGGCCGCCGTGCATCAGCTCGATGACCGGATTGCCCTGGTGCCGCTCACGCCACGGCCCGAGCACCGCGGTCAGCCGGTCGTTCAGCGTGCGGATCCAGTCCCAGCCGTCCACGTGCGCGACCAGGTCGTGGTGCCAGTGCTCTACCTGGTCCAGCGAGAACGCTGTCCCGGCCGCCTGGGCGGCTGGGGCTGGGCCGTCGGCCTGGCCGGTGCCTGCTGGCATGAACTCCTCCGCGGTGAGATCGGCGCGTGCTCGATCAGGGCAGACGGAGCGTATCCCGCCGCGGTCCTTGCCCCTGTTCCATACTGAGACACCTCGCGCCGCGGTCAGGGCGTGACGTCGGCCAGCCGCAGAGCGCGGGTCTCGGGGTCGATGGCCAGGGTCAGGCCTACGGTGGCGTGCTGGCCGGTGAGCTCGACCGTGACCGAGGCGGTGCCATCGCCCGCCTTGCACGCACCGACCTGGACGGGACCGGCCCAGGCGGAGGCCATCCGCAGCCGGCGGGCCAGCATGACGGTGTCGGTCCCGTCCACGACACCGACGGCGGCCGGCCAGTCCCGGTCGGTGCCGTTGAGCCAGCCAAGCACGGCATCGAGCATGGCGCGCAGAGCCGAGCCAGCGGCGGGCGGCACGGCCAGGGCGAGCGACTGGACCCGGGGCACCGGCTCCGGGGTGAGCTGGATCTGGGCCTGGACCACGCCGCGCTCCCCCGCCACCCACCAGCGGCAGTGCGACGGCGTGTCGAACTCGGGCGCCCGGGCCGGGTCGTCGCCGAAGTCCCCGATCCGCTCGCGGACCAGGGCAATCCGCCGCTGGCGTTCGGGGAACGGGGCGTCCAGCGCGACGTTGGGCGAGAACAGCCGGGACGCCTCCGCATCGTCCCAGGAACGCAGCAGCCGGCTGACCGCGTCCCTGGCGGCCAGCGTCTGCGGCCACGGCCCGGTTCCGGCCGGGGCCAGTGCCACCGCGCCGGTGGTGCTGTCCTGGGCCTGCCGCACCACAGCCGCCAGCATCCGGGCCGCGAGTGGCGCCATGGCGGCATAGGTGCCGTTGCCGAGGGCGATCGTTCCCGTGCCGGTGGCCGGATGCCAGCACATGTTGCTGCCGAAACCCGGATACCCGCCGCTGTGGCTGACGACGCGGCCCAGGGCCGGGTGCTCGTCCACGAACAGCCCGAAGCCATAGGCCGCGGGCGCCGAGGACGCGCCGTCGCCGGGGAACCTCGGGGCGGTGTCCCATCCAGTCAGGACCTGAGGCATCTGCATCTCACGCCGGCTGGCGGGCCGCAGCGGGTGCGGATCACCCGGATCGGGATCCCCGGGCGGGAACGCCGCCGCGAAGCCGGCCACCCAGCGGCTGAGGTCACGTACGCAGCTGAAGACCCCGCCCATCGGGGCGAACGCGCCGAGCGGATCGTAGCCGAGCTCCAGCCAGCCGCCTGGGGAGCGCCGGTAACCGCGGGCGACCCCGGCCGGCCCCGCCCCGCCCTGGCCCGGGACCTGGAACTCCTCCACCTCGTACCCGGTGCGGGTCATGCCCAGCGGGCCAAGCAGGCGGTGCCGGATGACATCGGGGTAGGCCTCGCCGGTGACGGCGGTGATGACCCGGCCGAGGATGGCGTAGCCGAGGTTGGAGTACTCGAACCGGGTACCCGGCGCCCAGTTGAAGCGCACCCCGCCGCCCAGGAAGCGGGCGAACTCCTCCAGCGGCAGCCCCTGCTGCCGGTCGCCCCATGGGTCATCGGTCGGGAAGCCGGCCGTCATGGTCAGCAGATGACGGATGGAGACCCGCGCCGCGTCCGGGCTGACCGGCGGCCAGCCGCGCAATTCGGGCACGTACTCCTCGGCCAGGTCATCGAGCGTCAGGAGGCCGTCGTCGCGCAGCGCCAGGATCGCGGACGCGGTGAAGCTCTTGGTCATCGAGGCGATGCGGAAGACCGTGCTCTCATCCGGCGGCGGTCCGCCCAGATGCCGCTCGCCGACTCCGCCCGCGTGCACGAGCTGGCCGCCGGTCACGACCCCATAGGCCAGCCCTGGCTGGCCGCCACGCTGGTGATAAGCCGCCGCCAGCGCGTCCACCTCCGCGAAATCACCCATCGCCCTAGTCTTCCAGAAGCGTCTGGGTATACCGCTCACGCCATCTGGCATGCAATCATTTATCTGTCCGGGTACGCCGCAGTGGCGACACGAGGCACGGAGGTCAACACATGTCACAGAACACTGAGTCGCCCATGGCCGCGACGGGACAGCGGACCGCAGCTCAGCCCGAACCCCTGTACGGCGGGTCCAGCACCGGGCGCCGCGTGACCGTACGCGACATCGCCGCGGCCAAGGCCCGCGGCGAGAAGTGGCCCATGCTCACCGCGTACGACGCGCTGACCGCCGGGATCTTCGACCGGGCCGGGATACCGGTCCTGCTGGTCGGCGACTCGGCCGCGATGGTGGTCTACGGGCACGACACCACGATCCCGGTCACCGTCGATGACCTGATTCCGCTCACCGCGGCCGTCGTCCGCGGCACCAGCCGGGCGCTGGTCGTGGCCGACCTGCCGTTCGGCTCTTACCAGGGTTCCGCGGGCGCCGCGCTGGCCGCCGGGACGCGCTTCCTGAAGGAGACAGGCGCGCACGCGGTCAAGCTCGAAGGCGGCGAGCGGGTAGCCCATCAGGTCGAGGAGCTGGTCGCGGCCGGCATCCCGGTCATGGCTCACCTCGGGCTGACCCCGCAGTCGGTGAACGCTTTCGGCGGCTACCGGGTGCAGGGGCGTGGCGAGGACGGCGAGCAGCTGCTGCAGGATGCCAAGGTGCTGCAGGCGGCCGGCGCGTTCGCGGTGGTCCTGGAATGCGTGCCGTCGGCGCTGGCCGCCCGGGTGACCGAGGCACTGGCCATCCCCACCATCGGCATCGGCGCGGGCGCGGCGTGCGACGCCCAGGTGCTGGTCTGGCAGGACATGGCCGGCCTGTCGCCGCGGACCGCCAAGTTCGTCAAGAAGTACGCCGATCTGACCGCCGTGCTCAGCGACGCCGCCACCGCGTTCGCCGCCGATGTGATCAGCGGCCTTTTCCCCGATGATGCGCATTCCTACCGTTAGCGCCCGTTCATCTCGCATACACGGCCCGGGTAATCTTCCGGCCGAAATAACGCACGACCTGCGGTTACCCACAAAACAATTCACAATTGTGAATTACGCGCCTGGCCTGGCGGATAAGGTCAGCGTGACCTGCGGGCACGCATCGCGAACATGGCTATGAGCACCACCAGATACCAGGGAAACCACCAGATCCCGAAGACAGTACCCAGAACGCAATAACCGGTCACGATGACGGCCAGCGCCGTGATCCGCAGCACCGCGTCCTGCCGGGCCAGGTGCCCGGCGGGCCGCGCGAGCCAGGCCGGTTCGGGCGCTAGCCCATTCGCGCCTGCGCCGCGCCGGGTCTGGGCGGACAGGTCGATGTGCGGCAGATCCGTCATGAGCGCGTCGAGGTCGCCGAGCGTCCTGGCCTCCAGCGCCCGGTCCAGCCGCTCGCGTATCTCGTCGGTGGTCAGCCGGCCCGCGGCATGATGTTCGCGCAACAGCGCCGCGACCCGGTCCCGGTCCGCATCCGAGGCACGGATCCGCGGATCACCAGGCACCGCAGGCTCCCTTCTCAGGCCGGAGAGGCCTCCATGCTCTCACGCGGTTCACCGGTTTTCTGGGCCTAGTTCGGCCGATGTCCGCATCCGGGACTTGCGGCTTTGCGACACTGGCGATGCCGCCGCGACACGCCGAGTTTCCAGGTGGCTACATAAGTGACTGCGCACACAAATTCGAGATAATGAGTTCCACTAGGTTGGCGGACGCCGCAGCGGCTGAACGCCGGAAGGGAGAAACAGTGATCAAGACAACCAGGGCCGGGCGCGACGGGACCATCCGGGTGACCTTTGCCCTCCCCGCCGACGAGCCCGGCGGGGCGGTCTCCGTGGTCGGCGACTTCAACGACTGGAATCCCTACGCTCACCCGCTGCGCAAGCGCGCCAACCGCACCCGCAGCGCCGCCGTGACCGTCAAGACCGGCAGCACGCTGCATTTCCGCTATCTGGCCGAGGGCGGCGTCTGGTTCGACGACGAGAGCGTCAGCCCCAGCAGCCACGGCGCCATCATCACGGTCTGATCCGCGGGCAGGCCGGCCCGTTTGCGATACACCCCGCCGGTCAGGCACGGGCTTCGGCGAGGTGCATCCTGATCACCGAGTCGTAGTCCGGGTCCGGGGTCAGCCCCAGCCGGGCCGCCCGCTCCGACCGGACCCGGGCGGGCCAGGTCGCGACCATCCCGGCTATGACCGGGTCGGGTTTCCAGTCGATCAGCGTGCTCGGCTCCGGCCCGGCGACCCGGGTCATGGCTGCGACCATGTCCGCGATCGAGGTGGTCAGCGCGGGCAGGGTGACGGCGCTGTGGCCGCCCCAGGCCGCCTCCGGCGACGTGGCCGCGCACAGCAGGCCGGTGATGGCCTTGGCCGGCGACGCCAGCGCGACCTCGGTGGTCGGGTCGACCGGGCAGGTGGTGCGCTGCCCGGCCAGCGGCTCCCGGATAACGCCCGACATGAAACCTGACGCAGCGCCGTTCGGCCGGCCAGGCCGGACGCTGACGCTCACCAGGCGCAGGGCCCGGCCGCGCAGGAAACCCTTGCGGGTGTAGTCGGCGAGCAGCTGCTCGCCAATGACTTTCTGCGCGCCATAACTGGTCTGCGGGTTGGGCAGCGTCTGGTCGTCCACCACGTCGGGCAGCGGATGGTCGGCCGAGTCCCCGAAGACGGCCAGCGAGCTCGAGAACACCACGACCGGGCCGGTGCCCAGCCTCCGTACCAGCGCCAGCAGCGCCTCCGTGGGAATGAGATTGGCCCGGATGCCAAGGTCGAAGTCTTCCTCGCACTCTCCGCTGACCGCCGCGGCCAGGTGGAAGATGACGTCCGCGCCGGCCAGCGGGCTGGGCTCGGCCGCCAGGATCTCGCTGAGATCGCCGCGAATCGCCGTCACACGCTGGTCAGCGGCCAGATCCGGCGGGACCGGAGCCTGGTCGATGAGGGTGATCCCGGACAGCGCCCGGACGCCCTCGCCCGCTACGTCGAGCGACCCCGCCGCCAGGAGTTCCCGGGCGAGCCGGGAACCCAGGAATCCGCCGCCCCCGGTTATCACCACGTTGACCACGGTTTTCCTCCAGTCTCGTCTGTCTCACTCAGTTCATCATGACCGCTCTGCCGGCCGGCGCCGCGCCCGGCCTTATGTGGCGCGGGTACGCCCCTGCGGCAGGTGATCCGTAACCGCCTGGCCTTCACACTCCTCCGGGAGCCGGGCCGCAGGGCGGGGTCAGCCGGCCCGGGGTCAGCCGGCCCGGGGTCAGCCGGCGCGGGTCAGCCGGCGCGGGTCAGCCGGCGCGGGCCATGTTGTCCTCGATCGCGGCCTGCACTTCGGCGGGACGCTCCATGTGGGGCATGTGGCCGGCACCGTCGATCAGGTGGCGGGCCGCGCCTTTCACCGCCTGCGCCTGGGCAGCAGGGATCACGCGGTCGGCGCTGCCCCAGATCACTGCCACCGGGACCGAGCCCTGGACCGCGGCGAGCGAGGCGGCCGAGTCGCCGCGCTGGGCGTCGCCGTCCAGAAGCGCGCCCAGCAGCGCGTGCAGGGCCTGGTCCACGCCATCGAGGCGCTTGTAGGCCAGCAGGTCATCGACGAGCTGGCGGGTGACCAGGCTCTCGTCGGCGAACAGCTGTCCCACGGCCGGCTTGAGCGCGCGCCTGGTCTGCGCGTCGGCGAAGCCGCGCAGGTAGCCGGCGTTGATCTCGGCGCCGAAGCCGGAGGGCGCGATCAGGGTGAGCGAGGCGACCCGGCCCGGGTCCCGGGCCGCCACCGCGAGCACCACCGCGCCGCCCATGGAGTGGCCGACCAGGTGGGCCCGCTCGGCGCCGAGGGCATCGAGCACGCCGGTCACGGCGTCGGCGAGGACACCGGTTGAGCCATCGCCGACGTCCTTGGCCGAGGTGCCGTGGCCGGGCAGGTCCAGCGCGTAGACCCGGTGCTTGGCCGCCAGCGGCTCCTGGATGAACAGCCAGGAGTTCCGGTCACCGCCGAAGCCGTGCACCAGCAGCACCACCTCCCCCTCACCGCCCGCGCCGGCGTAGCAGATCTTCCGCCCGCCGACGTCGGCCGCCTGCAGCTCAGGGGCACCCTCGGCATCCTCGGGCACGCCCGCGTCGATCACCGCGCGCGCCTGCGCGACGGCGGCGTCCAGGTCGGCTTCGCTGACCCCGGCCGGGGCGATCAGGGCGATCGTGCCGCTGACCGGCACGTCCTCCCCCACCTGGGC
>JBAPYC010001098.1:0-2726 GCA_049284535.1 Streptosporangiaceae bacterium | reverse complement strand
GACGTCGCGCAGCCGTGACCCGGAACCGCTGGCCATGAACGGCGGGTACGGCTCCCAGCCGAACTTGCGCGTACGTGCGCTGCTGCCGGCGCCGGCTGGGATATAGCGGCTGGCTACTTCGAACAGCTCGCCTGAACGGCGGCCCCAGGACCGGTACCGGTCGTCGAAGGTCTGAGTGTCCAGCTCGTCAAAGGCTCTCGTGTCCACCGCCGGCGGCTCCCGTCTGACTTCTCCGGTCAAATGCACACAAAGCATACTCTGTATATTCAATACCGCCCGTGCCGTGCGTCCGGGAATGGGTTGCGTCCGATGCCCTGAACGCCTTGTTTACCGGTGCAAGCAACGTTCTTGCAGTAGGCTCAGCCGTGCTATGTCCCGGTATGCGAACGCGAACGCATAGGGAGAAACCGGCACCGCCTAGCGAGCCGGTACGACAGGAGAACAGGTGACGGATCAACCGGTATCGATCATCCCCGGGCCGACCCAGGTCGCCGCCATACCGGCCCGGCTCGAGCCGAACGCCATCGGGGTGGCGCAGGACACCATCATCGGCCTGGCCTCGTCGGCTCCCGCGGCCACGATGGCGGCCACGCTGGCCACCCTGGCGGCGACCGCCGCCTACGGCGGCGGAGCAGTCGTGCTGCTGTGTGCCGTGCCGATGCTGATCCTTGCCAACTGCTACCGGCGGCTCAACTTGTGGAACGCCAACTGCGGCGCGTCCTTCGAGTGGGTCGGCCGGGCCATCAGCCCTTATCTGGGATTCATGGTCGGCTGGCTGATGCTCGCGGGCTGCCTCATCGGCACCAGCTCCGTGGTCGTGGTTCTCTCCCCGGCCATCCTGGCCATTTTCGGCGACAGCGCCTCCAGCACCTGGCCTAACATCTTCATCTGCACCGCCGTCACCCTGGTCATGCTCACGATCGCGGTCGTCGGCATCCGTATCACCGCGCGCACTCAGGTCGCCGTGGCGGCGGTCGAGTACGCGGTCCTGCTGGGCGTATCGATCTGGGGCCTGGTCTACGTCATCGGGCACCACCACGGGACTTTCCCGATCACCAGGGACTGGCTGAGCGTCAGCGGCATCGGCGGCAAGGGCAGCCTGGCCTCGGGACTGCTCATCGCGGTCTTCATGTTCTCCGGCTGGGACGCCACGGTCTACGTGAACGAGGAAGTGAAACACCGGCGGGTCAACCCGGGCCGGGCCGCGGTATTCGCGGTCGCGTTGCTAGTCATCATGTATGCCCTGCCCCAGGTGGGACTGCAGGGCGTGGTGTCGCCGGCCAGGCTGCAGGCCAACTCCTCGGACATTCTGGTCTACATCGCCCAGGTTCTGGGCGGCAGCGTGTGGGCCAAGGTCATGGCCTTCGCGCTGGCCCTGTCGGTCATCGCGTCCACGAACACCGGCATCGTGATCACGGCCCGGATCGCCTACGGAATGGCGAGCCACCGCACGCTGCCGCCGGTCCTGGGCCAGGTGAGCCGGCGCTACTCCACCCCGGCCATCGGCAGCATCATCGTCGGCGCGATCCTCATCGTCATCACCTGGGTTTACCTGCTGTCCGACTCGATCGCCAACGTGTTCAGCAACCTGGTCGATGTGACCGGCCTGCTCTTCGCCACCTTCTACATGCTCACGGCCCTGGCGGCCATCACCTACTACCGGCGCCGCATCCTCAGCAACGCCTGGGACGCGGTACTGGTCGGCATCCTGCCGCTGGCCGCGGCGGCCTTCCTGGCCTGGGTCGTCGTGAAGTCGCTGCAGAGCGCGCCCGCGTCGCAGCGGTGGTCGGTGATCGGCATCGTGGGCGCCGGCCTGGTCCTGATGGTCTTCGCCCGCTTCGTCCTGCGGTCCCCGTTCTTCCACATCGCGCGGGAGAGCGCGCCCAGGAACGCGGACTGAGCGAAGGCCGCTGACAGCGTCGTAGCCGCTGACAGCGTCGTAGCTGGTACTGCTGCCCGGCGAGGCCCAGAACCGAGGTCAGCGTCGTCTTGGGATCCGTCATCAGGAAGGCGAGCCCGGCGGCACGGATCGCCGCGGATACGCCGACCGCAGCCGCCCAGCCCAGGTCGGCTCAGCCCAGATCGCCGGCCAGCGTCCGTGCCGGGCGCGCTCAGGACGTGGACTGACGTAACGCGAACTGCTTATCTGCCAGTGCTTATCCGCCAGTGCCGCCCGGCCGCCGGTGTGTCACGACTGCTCGTCCTGATCCGGGTTCGTTTCGCTGGCCGCGGCCCGGCCCTCGCTGACGCCACGCTGGAATCTGGCCAGCCGGTCCCGGGCGGCGGCCGGCGAACGGGCCGGGAGTTCGGGCGGCTGGGCGCCCCCCTTGATGGCCCCAGGTACAAGGTTCGCGTTCGGCAGCCGCCTGGGCAGCCCGGCCGCCGTCTCGCCGCCCGAGGTCGGAGCCTCCGCGCTCTCAGCCGCCCGCCAGCCTTCGTCGGCCGGCGACGACCAGCGGTTCGCGGGTACGGTCGCGGTGTCTTCGGAGGCCGAGGCGGCACGATCTCGGCCGAACCAGTTCGACTCGACCGAGTCGAAGATCGGCAGCCTGCGCATGTCCTCCGGAGGCTCGACCGATGGCACGATGACGCGGCCTGCGGGCGAGCTGGCCTCGGAGGCCGCCGAGGCGTCTTGCGCAGACGTTCCGGTTCCCGGCGCGTTCCAGCCGGAGTCCGCCGGGGCGTCGTGCCGAGACGTTCCGGTTCCCGGCGCGTTCCAGCCGGAG
>JBAPYC010001097.1:0-2196 GCA_049284535.1 Streptosporangiaceae bacterium | reverse complement strand
GGCCGGCGCGGCGGGCGCGGTGGCGGTTCTCCAGCAGCGCGATAGCGAGGCGGCCTGAGCGCACTGGTCGCGTGACATGACACGCGGGTAGCAGCATGACGCTCAGGGTGACAGGCGTGACTTGCGGGCTTGGACCTGACTCGCGAGCTCGGACCCTGACGGGCCGGCTGGGCCTGGCTGAACCCACGGCGGTGTCCACACGGTGCCGTCGGTGCGGCCGGGTGGCCGGGCGGCGAGGAAGCCGCGCAGAGCGGTGAGCGCAGGGTGCGGGTTGTCGCGGCGCCATACCAGCGAGTGCGGGTAGACGGGCACTGGGTCCCGCACGGGGATGCGCCGCAGGTCGTAGTGGCCTGGCCACAGCACCCGGGTCTGCTCGCCTACGAACGTGGCTATCGCCGGGGAGCGGGCCAGCACATCCAGCAGCGGCTCCGTACCGAAGTCGGGACCGGTTACCTCGATAGCGAGACCGAAGGCCGCGGCCAGGTCGTCGTAGAACGCGGCCCATTCGGTGCCGGCCACGATGGTCGGCATCCAGACCCGGTGCCCGGCCAGCTGACCGGGCGTGACCGCGCTGGCGGCGGCGAGCTCGTGGGCCGGGCCAGTGAGGAGCTCAACGGGCTCGTCCAGCACCCGGACGGCCTTGATGCCGTCGGGTAGCTCTCGTGGCGCGGTGACGGCCCGGAAAGAGGCGTCGACCGCGCCGGACCTGACCGCGGCGACGGCCGCGCCGGCATCGAACAGGGTGACCAGGTCAAGTTCGATCCGGGGATGAACACGATGAAAGTCGCGCAGCAGGCTGGCCGGGGCCAGCCGCCGGCCGATCACGTCGACGCGCAGCGCGCGGCGGCCAGGACGCACCGAGGCGGCCGCCCGTTCTTCGGCCCGCAGCAGCTCCTGGGCGTGCGGCAGGAACGCCTGGCCGTGGGTGGTGAGCTGGACCCCGCGTGCCGTGCGGGTGAGCAACCGCACCCCGAGGTCCTTCTCCAGCGCGGCCACCCGCTTGGAGACCGCCTGCTGGGTCAGGGACAGATCGGCGGCCGCCTCGGAGAACTGGCCCGCTTTCGTCACCGCGACGAAGGTGCGAACGGCATCGAGGTCCACGCCGAACGACCCTAGCGGCACAACCGGCCGTTGTGGCTCGCCGGCCGGGCGTTGTTTGCTGTGCCGTCTCCCGGCTCGCTTGGATCGTCGGTGTCAACGCGAGATTGTCCGGGGCGGGCGGCAAATTGTCCACGGCGAATTGCCCAACGGCTGACGGCTGGCGGCGGACGGCGGGAGGCGGGCTGGGTATGGCGTCAGGGCGGTCGCTGGGACGGCAGTTCGGGTGGCTATGGGCCGCCTACGCGGTCAGTGCCTACGGATCGGGCTTCGGGTTCGGCGCGTTCCCGCTGATCGCGATCCTGGTCCTGCACGCCGCCCCGGCCGCGGTATCGGCGCTGTCTGCGACCGGCCTGGCGGCTGGAGCCTTGATCGCTGTGCCGCTGGGGCCCTGGGTGGAGTTCCGCCGCAAACGGCCGGTGATGATGGCGATGGACCTGACGAGGTTCGGTGCGCTGATGAGTGTCCCGGCCGCATTCGCCCTGGGCTGGCTCAGCTTTGCCCAGCTCCTAGTGGTGTCGGTCATCGTGGCCGCGGCCAAGATCACCTTCAACGCGGCCAGCGGCGCTTGTCTCAAGGCCGTCGTGCGCCCGCAGGACCTGCTCGTCGCCACCGGCCGGTTCGAGTCCACGGCCTGGACCGCCATCGTGGTCGGACCGCCGCTGGGCGGCGCAGCGATCGGGCTGTTCGGCCCGGTCACGACGGTGCTCGCCGACGCGGTCAGTTATCTGCTGTCGGCGGCTGGCATCCGTGCCATCGGCGGGCTCGAGCCCCGGCCGCCGAAGCCCCCACGGCCGTCACGGCCCGCGCCGCGCCGTGCGCGGGCCGGCGACCTGCTCGACGGCTGGCGTTACATCCTGGCCCACCCGGGCCTGCGCCCGTTGTTCTTCAACGCGATGCTGGTCAACGGCCTGATCATGGCGACCGAGCCGCTGATCGCGATCCTCATGCTCGGCCGCCTCGGGTTCCCGCCGTGGCAATACGGGCTGGCCTTCGCCGCACCCTGCGTCGGCGGTGTGATCGGGTCGCGGCTGGCCCGTCGCCTGGCGGCCCGGTTCGGCCGGCACGCGGTGCTGCTCGCCGCCGGGACCCTGCGGG
>JBAPYC010001096.1:0-1534 GCA_049284535.1 Streptosporangiaceae bacterium | reverse complement strand
CACACAAGCCGACGCCGAGCCTAGGAGCTTGAGGATGCGCACCCTGCCCGCTGGGGCATAACGGAATGTCCATTCGGGCTCGGCACGGAGGGTCTGCCGACCGGCTGGGACTGACGCCAGATCCTGGGTTCCGCGTAATTCGGTTCGGCTAGAGCAGTGATTATGGCTGCGACCTGGGCAGGCATGCTGGTGTGCCGCTGCGGCCCGTTTCTCCAGGCTCCAGCGGGGTCCGGGGCGGGTCTGGTCAGGTTTCCGGGGTGCTGAGCTGGTGAACCTTCCGCGGTGGGTCGGTTTTCAGGGCCGCGAGGAGGTCGCGGGCGGCCTTGGACAGTTCGGTGCCTGCTGGAAGGAGCCAGCGAGGCGGCCGCTTGCCACTTCAAATTCGAACAGAGGTCCGATAAATCGGTGAGGACTTCACGTTTGGGGCTGACCTGGGCGAACGTGGCCAGGGTGGAGGGCTGACCACAGGTTAAGAGCGCTCGGACCACGCAGTGTGGAGGCTGTCGTTCCGGTTGCATGGCCGGCAGGCCGTGCCGGGCTAGCGGTTCCAGCGGGGGTCGTTCTCGGCGATGTCGAGGCTGAGGGCCTCGAGCTCGCCGACCAGTTCCCGGATCCGGCGGTGATTGTCGAACCAGGGGGCGTAGTCGGCGAGCTGGTCGTCGGACAGGATGCGGGTGGCGGTCTTGCCGTCCTTCTTGCGGGTCCACTGGTGGTAGGGGCCGTGCATCTGGGGCGGGTCGGCGTGGCAGCGGCAGCCGGGGTGGCCGCAGCGGGTGAGCCGGTCGGCGACGGTGCCGGGCAGGGCGAAGGCTGAGCCAGCGAGGAGGGCGGTGATCTCGGCGGCGATGGCCTGGGCGCGGGCCTGCTGGGCCGGGGTGGGCGACACGCTGTCATTGTCGCAGCCGATATCCCGCATCTTCCGCATTGCGTTAAGTATAAGTGCTGTATGCACGGTGCCGACGCTGAGGTTGCCGCCTGTATCGGGCGGTGGCGGCCGTCGTCGGTGTCGCCGCAAGGGGCGGCGTTCGCCCGGCAGGTCGTGCCGCTGGCGGCGCCGGGCGGGCGGGACCGGGCGAGGAACCTGCTGCGGGCGGCCGGGAAGCTTGCCGACTACGCGGCGTCGCTGGGCCTGGACCTGGTGCCGCAGGTCGTGCTGCACCCGTCGGTCGCTGAGCGGTTCACCCGGTGCGCGCCGGGCCTGTCCGGCGCGGCGCGGCGCACGCTGCGCACGAACCTGCGGTTCATCGGCCGCCGGGTGGTGCCGCAGCTGTATCCGGCGGACGTGCCGCTTCCGCGGGAGCGCGCCAAGCGGCCCTACAGCCCGGCGGAGATCAGCGGCTACCTGGCGCTGGCGGACGCCCAGCCCGCGACCGGGCGGCGGATGCGCGCGACAGGGCTGGTCTGCCTGGGCGCGGGCGCCGGGCTGATCCGCGGCGACCTGCGCGATGCCCGTGGCATCGACGTCGCCCGCCGGCCTGGCGGCGTCGTGGTGACCGTCCGCGGCGCCCGGCCGCGCGTGGTTCCGGTGCTGGCC
>JBAPYC010001095.1:0-3386 GCA_049284535.1 Streptosporangiaceae bacterium | reverse complement strand
GCCGGTGTACCTGCGCGCGCTGTACGGCCTGGCCGAGCGGGGAATCAGCACCGTGGCTAGCGAGGAGCTCGCCGCGGCGGCCGGGGTCAACTCGGCCAAGCTGCGCAAGGACCTGTCCCATCTCGGCTCTTACGGGATCCGTGGGGTCGGCTACGACGTCGACTACCTCGTCTACCAGGTGTCCCGGACGCTGGGCCTGACCCAGGACTGGCCGGTGGTCATCGTGGGGGCGGGTAACCTCGGCCGGGCCCTGGCCAACTACGGCGGCTTCGTGTCCCGCGGCTTCACGATCTCGGCCATGCTCGATTCCGACGCGGCTATCGTGGGCAGCAGGATCGCGAAGCTGACGGTTCGGCATGTCGACGAGCTTGAATCCGTGGTGTCCCGGCACAAGGTAGCAATAGGCGTGATCGCTACCCCCGCCGCCTCCGCGCAGGCCGTCTGCGACCGGCTGGTCTCGGCCGGCGTCACGAGCATCCTTAACTTCGCGCCGCTCGTGCTGACCGTGCCGGAAGGAGTGGACGTGCGCAAAGTCGACCTGTCGATCGAGCTGCAGATCCTTGCCTTCCACGCCCAGCGGCGGTCCGCCGCGCGCCCCGAAGGCGAGCCGGACGACGCGGAGCGGCCGCAAGGCGAGGGGCCGAAGACGTTTAACGGCCGCTCGAAGAGTCAGGTAGCAACCGAACTAGCGGCGAAGGGCTAGGCGGTGATCGGGTGAGTGTGCTGGTGGTTGGCCTCAGCCATAAGAGCGCGCCGGTGGCGTTCCTGGAACGGGCCGCTCTCGGCCCGGACGCGCTCGGCAAGCTGCTGCACGACGTAGCCCAGGCCGAACCGGTGGCGGAGACCTTCGTGGTCGCCACGTGCAACCGGGTCGAGGTCTACGCCGACGTGGACCGGTTCCACGCCGGCGTCACCGCGATCTGCGAGCTGTTCGCGCGGCACAGTGGCGTCCTGGCCTCCGAGCTCACCCCGCATCTGTACGTGCACTACGAGGACCGGGCGGTCAGCCATCTGCTCGCGGTCGCCTGCGGCCTCGACTCGATGGTGGTCGGTGAGGACCAGATCCTCGGCCAGGTGCGCGCGGCGGTCAAGCTGGCCGGCGAGCAGGGCACGGTGGGCCGGGTCCTGGGCGACCTGGGCCGGCTGGCGCTGCGGACCGGCAAGCGGGCCCGGGCCGAGACCGGCATCGGCCGGACCGGACTCAGCCTGCTGACCGTGGCCATCGAGCTGGCCACCGCCCGGCTGAACGCTGCTGGCTCCTCCCCGGGCGCGCCCGGGGAGGCCGGCGCCGACCTGCTGGCCGGGCGCGACGTGCTCATCGTCGGCGCCGGGTCGATGAGCGCGCTCGCCGCGGCGACGGCCGCCCGCCGCGGGGCGGCCAGCATCGTCATCGCCAACCGGACCCGGGAGAACGCGGAGAAGCTGGCCACGGACACCAGCGCCAATGTGACCCGGATCGCCCGGCTGGAGGACCTGGCCGGCGCCATGGCCGGCGCGGACGTCGTGATCTCCTGCACCGGCGCGGTCGGGCCGGTCATCAGCGCCGCTGCCGTGGCGGCCGCCGTGACCGCCCGCGAGGCGAACAGCCGCCAGGTGCCGAACGGGCAGGCCGAGCCGCACCAGCGTAACCGCCGTGCCCCGCTGGTGATCCTGGACCTGGCCATGCCGCGCGACGTCGAGCCAGGCGCGGAAGCGCTTGCCGGCGTGGTGCTGATCGGCATGGACCTGCTGAGCGAGCAGGCCACCGCGGTCCGGGACGACGACATCGCCGAGGTGCGTGCCATCCTCGAGGCCGAGCTCGCCAGCTACCACTCGGCGGTCGAAGCGGCCCGCGTCGCCCCCACGGTAGTGGCGCTGCGAGCCAAGGCGGCCAAGGTGGTCGACGCCGAGCTCGCCCGGCTGGCCGGGCGCCTGAGCGCCGACGCCGTGAGCGGGCACGCCCTGGATGAGATAGCCCAGACCGTGCACCGGGTGGTAGACAAGCTATTGCACGCGCCGACGGTAAGGGTGAAAGAGCTCGCAGGTTCACCGGGGGGCGAAGAGTACGCCGCGGCGCTGCAGGTTCTCTTTGATCTCGATCCACGGGCAGTCGAGGCGGTTACCCGCGCCGCTCCCGAGCAGGAGGTGCCGTGAGCGCAGGAAGTGCAGGAGGTGCCGTGACCCCAGGAGGCGCCGGCGCCGGACGCACGCTGCGCCTTGGCACCCGCCGGAGCCCCATGGCCGTGGCGCAGTCCCGGCAGGTAGCGAACATGATCACCGAGCGGACCGGCCAGGCGGTGGAAATCGTCGGGGTGACCACGCTGGGCGACGTGAGCCGGGCCCAGCTGACCCAGATCGGCGGCACCGGCGTCTTCGTCAGCGCGCTGCGCGACGCCCTGCTCGGCGGCGAGGTCGACTTGGCCGTGCATTCGCTCAAGGATCTGCCGACCGGACCGGCCGCGGGCATCGTGCTGGCCGCGGTGCCGCCCCGGGACGACCCGCGGGACGCGCTGGTGGCCCGGGACGGGGCCAAGCTGGCCGATCTGCCCGCCGCGGCCCAGATCGGCACCGGTTCGCCGCGCCGGGCGGCGCAGCTGCTCAGCCTGCGCCACGACCTGCGCTGCGTCCCGATCCGCGGCAACGCGGGGACCAGGATGGGCAAGGTGGATGCGGGCGAGCTGGACGCCGTGGTGCTTGCCTACGCGGGCCTGGCCCGGATCGGCCACATCGCCGCGATCACACAGGTCTTCGAGCCAGAGGAGATGCTCCCGGCCCCCGGGCAGGGCGCGCTGGCCGTGGAATGCCGGGACGGCGAGCCCGGACTGGCCGAGCTGCTCGGTGCGGTGGACGAGGTGGCCAGCCGGGCCGCGGTTACCGCCGAGCGCAGCTTGCTGGAGGCGCTCGAGGCCGGCTGCAGCGCGCCCATCGGCGCGTACGCGGCCGGAACAGACCAGCTGCGGATGCAGGCCGCCGTCATGAGCCCCGACGGAAGCCGCATGCTGCGAGCCCACGGCAGTGTGGCCGGAGCCGGAGCCAACGGCGCCTGGCAGCTTGGCCGCGATCTCGCCGCGGAGCTATTGCGAGCAGGGGCTTCAGATCTCATCACTGTGCCAGAGCAGGCACCGACGAGCAGCAGGAATGATGTGCAGTGAGCGGAAGTCAAGGTTCTGTAGGAGCAGGTAGTCCGGGAGCAGGCAGTCCGGAATCCGAAGCGCGGGCCGGGTGGGTCGCCCTGGTCGGCGCGGGCCCGGGCGATGAAGGCCTGCTGACGGTCCGGGCCGCCGAGCTTCTCGCGCAGGCGGACCTGGTCGTGGGCATCCCTGAGCTGACCGGCCGGCTCGGTCACCTGCTGCGCGCCGACGCGGTGGTCTCAGACTCCACCCGTCCCGAGCAGGACCCGCGGACGC
>JBAPYC010001094.1:0-3568 GCA_049284535.1 Streptosporangiaceae bacterium | reverse complement strand
GGAACAGCGTGGACAGGTGATAGTCCAGGTCCGCGGCGGTGGGCTCGCGCAGCGGGCCGGAACCGCCCGCGCGCAGCCAGCCGCGGAAGGTCAGCCCGGTCGGCGCGGTCCAGTCCTGCGAGCCGGGTTCGCGCACGCACATGAGCTCGGCGTCCAGGGCGTAGGCGGTCCAGGCGTCGCGCGGGTCGGTGTCTGCCGCCACGGCGTCCCGGATTCCGGCCGGGGCCCGGGTGCGGCCCGGATCCATGTGCGACCACACCTGCTGGCGGGACGAGCGCCAGCCGGTCGGCCGGCCGCCGCGCAGCGGGGAGTTGGCGAAGGCGGCCACGAGCACAGGCCCGATCGCGTGCAGCAGCCGCCAGCGGAACCGGTATCCGGACTGGCCCGCGCCCTCATCGCCGGCGTCGACGCAGACCTGGACCGAGGCGGTGCCGCACATCATCTGGCGGCCCCACGGGCCTTCGCGGTCGAAGAATCTCTCCATGGCCACATACCGCGGCAGATCGAGCAGGCGCCGGGGCGGACGCAGCGGGTCCAGGCCGTAGCCGCAGAGTTCGAGGCCGGCGGTTGCCGCGGCATCGCGCAGCGCGGTCAGATCGCTTCCGGTCACCTCGATGAGCTCACGGAGGGTGGCGGCGGGTGCCGAGCTGAGCTCAAGCTGCCCGCCCGGCTCGACGGTGAGCGAGGCGCCGGATGGCAGGGAGGGAAATGGATACTGAACGGGTGGGGCCTGTTGCCCCGCGTAACCCTTATCGTCAGATGGCCCGAATCCGGCCAGGGTGGCGGCTACCTGCTCCGCCCGGACCGGTAGCGCGGGATCGCGGCGATCGCGTGCTAGCCATTCGAGTTCGACGCCGACCCGCTCCGGCGGGCCGGTCTTGAAGCAGATCCCGTGGACCTGCGCTTCCGCGTCGTCTTCAGTGAAGACAGCCCCCATAGTCACGATTTCAACACTACCTGACCGGCCTGCGCGCGCCCGTGCGCCCGCGACCCAGGGCGGCCCGGGACCGGGCTGCTGCCCAGGGCTGCCCGTTCTGTCCGCTCTCAGGCAAGTTTCAGGTTTGGGTGGTACCTTTCGGCAACTGCGTGCGATCGCTAGTGACTCATCGCTGCCAAATCCATGACACGCCGTAATCGCCAACATGGTCATCGGCGCGTTACTGCTCTGGCAGGATGGAACTCGATGAAGGTGCCGTCCGTGAGGAAACCGCTGCATCTGCGGGGTAAGGCTATCGAGCCGCCCGGCATCGTGGCTGTCGCGCGCGTGGACCGCAAGACCAAGAGCATCACCAAGCGGCTGGCCCCGGGCGAGATCGCCATCATCGACCACGCGGACGTCGACCGGGTCAGCGCCGAGGAACTCATCCGGCGCCAGGTAGCGGCCGTGGTGAACGTATCGGTCAGTATCACCGGCCGCTATCCTAACCTCGGCCCGAAGCTACTGCTCGAGGCGGGTATCCCGGTGATCGACGGGGTAGGGCAGGACGTCCTGCTCAAGGTCGCCGACGGCGCCACGGTGCGGCTGGATGAGGAGACTCTCTACCTGGGTGACACGGTGGTCGCCAAGGGCACGCCGCTGACCCCGGAACTGGTCGAGGCGGCGATGACCGAGGCCCGGGCCATGGTCGGCGTGCAGATCGAGGCCTTCGCCGCGAACACGCTGGAGTTCCTCCGCCGCGAGCACGAACTGCTCACGAACGGCATCCAGCCGCCGGACATGGACACGGACATGGACGGGCGGCATGTCCTGGTCGTCGTGCGCGGGTACCACTACCGCGAGGACATCGCCGCCTTGCGGCCCTACATCCGCGAATACAAGCCGGTCATGGTGGCCGTCGACGGCGGCGCGGACGCGCTGCTCGAGGCCGGGTACCAGCCCGACGCCATCTTCGGGGACATGGACTCGGTATCGGACGAGGCGCTGTGCTGCGGCGCCGAACTCGTGGTGCACGCCTACCCCGACGGCCGGGCTCCCGGGCTGGCCCGGGTCCGCGAGCTCGGCTTGGACGCCATCACGCTGCCGGCCCCGGGCACGAGCGAAGACGTGGCCCTGCTGGTCGCCGACGCCAAAGGCGCCAGCCTGATCGCGGTGGTCGGCACCCATCACACGCTCGAGGAGTTCCTGGACAAGGGCCGTCCGGGCATGTCAAGCACGTTCATCACGCACCTGCGGGTGGCCGGGAAGCTGGTCAACGCCCGCGGCGTGCACCAGCTCTACCACAGCCGTATCTCCGGCTGGTCGCTGCTCGTAATGGTGCTCGCCGCAGCGGTAACGGTGCTTGTGGCCGTGCTGTTCTCGCCGGCCGAACCCATCCTGGCCAGGTATTTCTACGCGACCTGGGATTCGTTCACCTACTGGCTGACCGGAAAGTTCTAGTGATTGACTTTCGCTACCACCTCGTCTCGATCGTGGCGGTGTTCCTGGCACTGGCGATCGGGATCGTCCTGGGCTCTACTGAGCTGCAAGGGCCGGCGTACAACTTCCTGGATAAGACTACGGCCAAGCTGCAGACCGAGCTCGGCCAGGTCAGCAGCCAGCGCGACGCAGCTCAGGCGCAGGCCAGCGCGGGGAATGCGTTCGCGGCCACCGTCCAGCCGGCGGTCCTGAAGGACCTGCTGCCGGGCCAGCGGGTGCTGATCGTCACCGAGCCGGGCGCGCAGTCCTCGATCATCAGCGGGATCAGCAGCGCTGCCGCCGATGCGGGCGCCAGCGTCACTGGCCAGATCAACCTGCAGCCGAAGTTCTTCGACACCACCGACACGACCCAGGACACCCTGAACCAGACCAACCTGGACATCGCCCAGCACAGCGGCATCGTCCTGGACAGCACCGCGACGTACCAGCAGCAGGCCGCTCAGGTGATCGCCAGCGAGATCCTGGTCAAGTCGCAGTCATCCGCCTCGGGCTCAGCCACGCCGGGCTCATCTGCTGACACCGGCACCTCTCCTGACACCGGCACCAGCCCGGCAGGCTCGCCGTCCACCGGGGCGGACCAGGGCACCGGCGCCAGCACCATGCTGACGGCGTACGCCGCGTCGCAGTTCCTCAGCACCACCGGGCAGCCCGCCACCCCGGCGACGCTCGCCGTCGTGGTGACCCCGCAGAACGCTCCGGCCGACGGCAGCTCCGATCCGCTCGACCGGGTGCTTGTCCCGGTGGCGCAGGAGCTGGCGGCCAGGAGTTCGGGCACGGTGGTGGTGGGCTCGTCGGTGGGCTCGGGCGCGGGCAGCCCGATCGCGGTGCTGCGGCAGAACAGCATCGCCAGCCAGGTGTCCACGGTCGACGACGCCGACCTGACCATCGGGCAGACCGCGGCCATCCAGGCGCTGGCCGTGCTGCTCGGCGGCGGCAAGGCCGGCAGCTACGGGTTCACGTCCAACGGCGCCAGCGGGGTCGCGCCGTCTCCGGTGCCGACGCCGAGCGCGTCCGCGAGCGCCACCGCCAGCCCGGCGGCCAGCAAGAAGGCAAAGAAATGAGCGAGCCGGAGGGCCTGGGCGTCTCGCGCAGGCTGGCGGGGTACGCGGTGACCGGCGCGGCGGCGGCGGGCGCGGCCCGGCTGGCCTATGC
>JBAPYC010001093.1:0-2514 GCA_049284535.1 Streptosporangiaceae bacterium | reverse complement strand
CTGGCCGACAATGGGCTGGGCGACGCGCTGCGCGCCACGGCCGGCCGCAGCCCGCTGACCGTCTACGTCACGGTGGCGGACGATGTGGGCCGGTATCCCGCCGAGGTGGAGGCCGCCGTGTACTTCTCCTGCACCGAAGCACTGCAGAACGCGGCCAAGCACGCCGAGGGCGCGACCGTGCAGCTGAAGCTGTGGACCGAGGCCGGCGGCCTGCTGTTCTCGGTGTCCGACGATGGGCCCGGCTTCGACGCCGCGGTGGCGCGCCGCGGCCACGGCTACATGAACATGGCCGACCGGCTGGGCGCTATCGGGGGAACCGTCCGCTGGGACTCCCAGCCTGGCCATGGCTCCGTGGTCAGCGGGTCGGTCCCGCTGGCGGCCTGACCCCGGTACGTGACGCTGGCACCCTGACCCTGGCACCCTGACCCTGGCGGCCTGAGCCCGCGGACTCAGACGGCGGCGAAGTCCCCGGAGTCCCGGTTCTCCCACAGCCGCCGCAGCGCCTCGGTGCCGAACCGCTCCTTGTTGACGTAACCGGTGGCCCCGCTGGCCGCCACATCGGGCGGCAGGTCGGCGACGTCGTAGGTCGAGCACAGGAGCACCACCGCCTCGGGGTGGGCCGCCACGATCCGCCGGGTCGCCTCGATGCCATTCATGCCGGGCATGTTGATGTCCATCAGCACCAGGTCGGGATGCAGCTCTTCCACCAGTGCGATGGCCTCCGTGCCGCTCGCGGCCTCGCCGGCCAGCTCGAAGCCGTCCAGACGGCGCAGCACGGCTTTGGCCGCGAAGCGGAAAGGTGACTGGTCGTCGACGACGAGGACAGTGCGCGGGCCGCTCATACCGCCAGCTTGGCATGAGACCGGACCCGGCGGCAGGGTGCTGCCACCCCCACCGCAGAGAGGTCAGCCACCCCGGCCCTTGCCCAGGAACAGCAGCACCGCCTTGACCCGGCGGTTGACGTCCTGCTCCTCGCTCAGGCCCAGCTTGGCGAAGATTGAGTTGGTGTGTTTTTCCACCGCCCGTTCGGACACCGATGCAGCCGTGGCGATGGCGGCGTTGTTCTTGCCCTGGGCCATCTCGGCCAGGATCTGCGTCTCCCGCGGGGTCAGCGTGTCCAGGTGAGAGGCGCCCGGGTGCGAGCGCGACCGGACCAGCTCGTCCACCACCAGCGGATCGATCACCGAGCCGCCGGCCGCCACCGTGTGCACCGCGCGGACCAGCTCGTCCACGCTGGCCACCCGCTCCTTCAGCAGGTAGGCGCGGCCCGCCGAGCCGTGCTCGAGCAGGGCCACGGCGTAGCCGGGCGTCGTGTACTGGCTCAGCACCACCACGCCCACCTCGGGCCGGTTCTCACGCAGCCAGGCGGCGGCCTGGATACCCTCGTCACGGCCGGTGGGCGGCATGCGGATGTCGGTGATGACCACGTCCGGCTCGCAGCGCTCGATCACGCCGAACAGGTCCGGCAGGTCCCCGGCCACCCCGACCAGCTCGAGTTCCTTATCGGCCGCGACCAGGCGGGACATGCCCTCCCGCAGGAGGACGTTGTCCTCCGCCAGCGCGACCCTGATAACGCTTCCCATTTGAGCCAAGATCGTAGCGCGACTCCGGGCGGTGATCGGCCACTGCCGTGGCTACCCGGCATGGCTACTCGGTGCGCAGGATCTCCGCGGCCCGCAGCCGGGCCGCGCGGTGCCCGGGCCAGCCCGCCAGCAGGTTGGCCACCACCAGGGCCACCGGCACGATCAGCACCAGCGCCCACAGCGCGGACGGCGTGTGGTAGGCCAGCGGCGCCATGCCGGTCGCGGCCCGCCACAGGGTCCGGCCCGCCACGACACCCAGCGGGATGCCGAAGGCCAGCCCGATGGCGGCGAGCAGGGTGGCCTGGGTCACCACGACCAGGCGGGTCTGCCGCCGGGTCAGCCCCAGCGCACGCAGCACGGCCAGCTCGTGCCGGCGTCGGCGCACCGCGAGCGACAGCGCGTACCCGATGGCCGCCACGGCCAGCAGGGCCAGGAAGGCAGCCAGCGCGAGCGGCAGCACGGCCACCTCCTTGATCGCCCCGATCTCCGCCGGCGGCGTGGATACTTCGAACCCGATGTTCTGGCCGCCCTTGAACCTGGCGGCGGTGGCCGTCAGTCGCCGGGCGGCCGCGGCGGCGTCCGCGCCCGGCCGCAGCGACACGATGGCAAAGTGGAACTTGAACGCGGGCTGCGCGCCGTGGAAGAGCCGGGCAAATCCGGCCGGGGTCAGCCAGGCGCCGTCGTCGTAGGTGTTGTGCGGCCCGGGCGGCACGAAGCCGGTGCCGGTCACCGTGAAGGTCCGCAGCACCGGGCCTCCGGTCAGCCGGACGGTGCCGCCGATGCCCACTCTCATGGCCTTGGCCGTGGTGGGGCCGAGTACGATTTCGCTGGCCGAGGCAGGCATCCGGCCGCCGGTCAGGACGGCCGGGACTTGCTTGCCGCTCACCTCGTCGTAGGTGAAGCTCTCCACCGACACCTGCCCGGACTGGGC
>JBAPYC010001092.1:0-8640 GCA_049284535.1 Streptosporangiaceae bacterium | reverse complement strand
GGCCTGGCGGGCGCCGTCCCCGGCGCGGGGTGGCGGTCGCCGTGAGCACGATCGCCGCCGCGCTGATCGGGGCGGGGACCGCGGCCGCGCTCGTGCTGACGGGTTCGGGCGGCCATCCGAAGGTCACCCAGACCGAGCAGCCGGCCGCGGTGGTGCAGAGCACGTCGGTGACCTCATCAGGCCCGGCAGCATCTTCGTCCCGCCCGGTCACGTCGCCCTCCGGCGGCAGCCCGGCAGCCCATTCGCACTCGGCCGCACCGGCGCAGGCGACTACGGGCTCGGCGCCCGCGTCCAGCACGTCTGCGACGTGGAGCAGCTCCCCGACCACGTCGCCGACCCCGCATTCGTCGCCGACCACCCGTAGGTCGCCGACCGCGCCGCCCACCACCAAGCACCCGACCACGCCGCCGCCTACAACCCCGCCCCCCACGACCCCGCCACCTACGACCCCGCCTCCCACGACCCCGCCACCTACGACGCCGCCCCCTTCGACGCCGGCGGCCTCGAGCTCGTTATCGGGCTCGAGCGGCTCCTCGGCCCAGGCCAGCTGACAACCAGCCCGCGGGGCCTCGTCCTAGTCGGCGGCGAGGGCTGGCATTGGGCCGGGTTCGGGCGTCGCGCTGGTCGGCTCGCGCCGGGCGGCAGGGCTGAGGCGTCGTCGCGGCAGGGCTGAGACGTCGCGCCGGGCTGCCCTCCCGCCGGGCGACTGCAGCGACCATGATCATGAGTCATAGAGCGCCAGAAGCATGATCTTGGGTCAGAATGCCCGGAAAACCGGGCAGAGCGTCCCATGATCATGGAAATGGTGCCCAGCGGCACACGACGGCGACTCAAAGCGGCACACGATCACGCCGGTAACGCCTGACGGCACATGATGACGGCGTGGAATGGCACACGATGGCCGCCGCCGGGGCGCAAGAGGCTAAAGCGCAAGGGGGCCAGCGCGGCTCAGGCGTCGCGCTCGATCGGGCAGCTCATGCAGCGCGGGCCGCCGCGGCCGCGGCCGAGTTCGCCACCTGGGACCGGGATCACCTCGATGCCGTTGTCCTGAAGGTAGGCGTTGGTGGTGACGTTCCGCTCGTAGGCCACGACCACTCCTGGCTCGACCGCCAGCACGTTGCAGCCGTCGTCCCACTGTTCCCGCTGCGCCGAATGGATGTCCTGGACGGCGGTCAGCACCTTGATATCGGGCAGGCCGAGCGCGGCGGCCATGGCCCGGTGCATGTCCTCCGGTGGGTGGTCGGTGAGCTTGAGCTCGGTGCTGGTGGCCCCGGGCTCGATCGTGTAGGACGGCAGCATGCCCATGCCCTCGTACTTGGTGAAGACGCCGTAGTCAGCCATGGTCAGCATGGTGTCCAGGTGCATGAACGCCCGCTCCTTCGGCATGTCGATGGCCAGCAGGCAGCGCGCCGCCGAGGCGGCGAACAGCCGGCTGGCGAGCACCTCCACCGCCTGCGGGGTGGTCCGCTCGCTCATCCCGACCAGCACCGTCCCGTCGCCGATGACCAGGACGTCGCCGCCCTCGATGGTGGCCGGCGCCGCGTGCGAGCCGTCGTACCAGATCTCGAAGTCGGCCTCGGCGAACATCGGGTGCCACCGGTAGACGGCCTCGTCGGTGATGGTCTCCCGCATCCGGGCCGGGCGGCGCATGGCGTTGATGGACACCCCGCCATAGATCCAGCAGGACGTGTCGCGCTGGTAGAGCAGGTTCGGCAGCGGGGCGAGCACGAAGTCATCGGGATCCAGGGACCGGAACGCGATGCTCTTGGGGTCCGGGCCGAACTCGGCCAGCTCGCGCTTGGTGATCCCGCCGCCGAGGAATTCGGCCAGCTGGGCCGAGGGCAGTCCGTCAAACGCCGCCCGCAGGGCCGGGACAGCCAGCGGCCCGTAGAAGCGGGGGTCAAACACGTTTTCCAGGATGTAGGCGCGCGCCTCGGGGATGTCCAGGGTCTGGGTGAGCAGCTCGCCGTAGTAGTGGACGACCACGCCCCGGGAGCGCAGCACGTCGGCGAACGTGTCGTGCTCCTCCTGAGCCCGGCTCACCCAGAGCACGTCGTCGAAGAGCAGTTCCGCCGCGTTGGCCGGAGTCAGGCGCTTGAGCTCCAGGTCGGGGCGGTGCAGGATCACCTGCCGCAGGCGGCCGACCTCTGAATCCACGTGGAACATGGCCCTCCCAGTTCGGTGTCTTCACGCCTTTATCTCATGTATCTCATGCCGGTGTTTCTGGCGCCGGCGCGGCGTCAGGCCGCCATGGCGGCTGCAGCACGCAGAACTCGTTGCCGTCCGGGTCGGCCAGCACGTGCCAGCGCCAGCCGTCTTCGGTGATGGGCTCGGCGGTGAGCCGGGTCGCGCCGAGGCCGGTGACGCGGGCGACCTCGGTGTCCAGGTCGGCCGTGCGCAGGTCCAGGTGCAGCCGGTTCTTTCGCTGCTTGGTCTCGGGTACCTGCTGGAGCAGCACCTCGATGCCGGTCAGCGGGGGGTCCGGCTCGAGCGACCGGTACGGGCCGGTAGTGACCCGGCCGGGCTGGTAGCCCAGGACGGCCGACCAGAACAGGGCCGAACGGTCCGGGTCCGAGCAGTCGATGACGACGACGAGCTCGCCGCCGCGGTAGGGGTGAGGCATGCCGGATCGTTCCTCAGGTCCGCAGGGACAACGCGCATCGTGGCGGCGCTCATGGGTGCACCTTATTGGAGCCCCGCGTGCATTATTGGGGCCCCGCGCGGCCGGCTGGCCTCGCTCATGCCGGTGAGCTGAACCGATACCGCTAAAATCCCAACGGACGCGAGTGGATGCGCGCGGGAACTAGAGTTATCTATTATTCTGATGTGAATAAAGGAGATCTGCCGATGCTGCTGCCCCGGCCCCGCCACGGTGTGGTTGCCGCCGAAGCCCCCGGCTCCGGGCCTGGTTACTGGTCGGGCGCACCCTGCGCGGTCGCGGGCGACGGTGAGATCTTCCTCGCCTACCGGCTCCGGAGGCCCATCGGCCAGGGCCGCGGGTACGCGGTCGCGGTGGCGCGCTCGGCCGACGGCGAGCGGTTCGACACCCTGCTCACCATCGGCAAGGAAGAGATGGCGACCGAGTCGCTCGAGCGGCCCGCGCTGGTCCGCACGCCGGAGGGCAGCTGGCGGCTCTACCTGAGCTGCGCGACCACGGGCACCAAGCACTGGCGGGTGGAGATGACCGAGGCTGCCCATCCCGCCGAATTCGACGTGCGCGACCGCGATACCGTGCTTCCTGGTGACGCCAAGACCGGCGTCAAGGACCCGGTGATCGTTCACCACGGTGGCCAGTGGCACCTGTGGGCATCGTGCCACCCGCTCGACGACCCGCTGCAGACCGACCAGATGAGGACCGAATACGCGACCAGCGACGACGGCCTGTCCTGGGTCTGGCATGGCACGGCGCTCGCTGGGACGCCCGGCCAGTGGGACTCCCGCGGCACCCGGGTGTCGGCGGTGCATTTCGACGGCGACACCATCACGGCCTATTACGACGGCCGGGCCAGCGCCGCGGAGAACTACGAGGAGCGGACCGGGGTGGCCACCGGCACCGACGCGGCGGATCTCACGCCGATCGGCCGCGAGCCGCTGGCGTCCTCGCCGTATCACGGCGGCGGCCTGCGCTACCTGGACGTGGTTCCGCTGCCCGACGGCCGGACCCGGCTGTACTACGAGATGACCCGGCCGGACGGGTCGCACGCCCTGCTCACCGAACTGCGCTAGCTGTATTAGCTGACCTGGCTGGCTGTGTTAGCTGACCTGGCTGGCGGGCTGGGTTACCGGCCGGACGGCTCGACCGGACGGCCGTTCCTGGCCTGGCCCTGCCCGGCCGGGCGGCTGCCGACCATGCCGCCGGACCGCTCCCGCGGCATGATCCAGTCCCGGAAGTCCTCGCCTAGCACTTTCTCGAGCAGGCTGATGTCGGCCTCGAACCGCGGGATGAGCTCCTGGCGCTGATCCCAGCTCAGCGGCTGGCGCTCGCGGCTGTGCCGCTGCAGGTAACGCTCGAGCGGGCCGGTCAGCGTGGCCGCCGTCAGGCCGGGGATCGCGGTGCCGATCGCGCTGCCCGCCCGCTGCGCCAGCCCCACCGCCCGGTGCCCGAGCGTCGGCTCGGGGTGCGCGGTGACGTTGTGCCGCGGTATCTCGGTCAGCACGCCCTGCTCCACGCCGAGGAAGGCACAGATCTCGTCCAGGGTCTGCGCGGGCTCATCGACCAGCCGCCGGTAGCGCAGGACCAGGACCTGCTCGCGCGGGAACAGCGTGAACAGGTACTCGAGCTGCTCGCCGTAGCGGCCCAGCCCGACATAGTGCCAGAAGCTGGCCCAGCCGGCCGCGATCCGGCGTTCCTCCTCGGCGCAGGCCCGGACGAAGTCACCGATGGGTTCCAGGCCAGCCGACCACAGGTGAGTCCAGTTGGAGTGGGCGCGCTCCACCGGGTCCCGCACGATCACGATCAGCTTGCCGTCGGGGATCGTTTCCCGGATCCGGCCCAGCGCGGCTCGGTCGTACAGGTACAGCGGGGTGGACTCGCCCGTCAGCGTCCCGGCCGGGGCCGGGTCGAACAGCGCCTCGTAATCCTCCCGGCGCCAGACGTGCTCCCGGTAGGTCAGCGCGTCTCCCGGGCCGCCCTTGGTCGGGGGCGGCCCGTCGGAGAGAAAGAATTTCGGCTCTTTGATGGCCGACATGTACAGGCCGGGGTGATCAGCCAGCGCCGCGTGCAGCGCCGTGGTGCCGGCCTTTGGGGCACCGATCACCAGGAAGTCGGGCATCGACACGGGGCCTCCAGGGTCTAGGGAAGACTCCATCTGACTATTCCGATTAGATAAGAAGGATTGCACCCCCGTGGCTATTCCTACCCTGCTTCCGGGGTCCAACCGCTTTCTGCGCGATGGGACGGGCGGAGCCGCAGGTAGGGCCGTCAGGTGAGGCTCGCGGTGTTCATGAGGCCCGGTCGTAGTTCGGGGCTGAGTCGTGGTTCGGGGCTGAGTCGTGGTTCGCCGACATCAGCAGGGGCAGCGCGGCCAGCAGCGACAGGCCGCACAGCACGCCGCCCAGGATATACGGGGCACGCAGGCCCGCCGCGTGCGCGACAAAGCCGCCGGCCAGCGCCCCGACCGGCATCAGCCCCCAGCCGAGCATGCGGTACACGCTGTTGACCCGGCCGAGCAGGGCTGCGGGCACGATCTGCTGGCGCAGGCTGACCGTGACGACATTCCACATGGTGACGCCGAAACCCTGCCCGGCCAGCATGACCGCGACCACGATCGCGTCCGGGGCCAGCCCGATTCCGACGAAGACGGCGGCGTCGATAGCACCACCGATGACCAGCGAGGGCAGCATGCCCAGCCTGCGGGTCAGCGCCGGGCAGAGCAGGCCGCCGGCCACGCTGCCCACCGCCGAGGCAGCCAGCAGGAAGCCGTAGCCACGGGTGCCGACGTGCAGCGTCTCCGTGGCCAGCAGGACCAGGACGGCCTGTCCCATCTGGTTGGCGAAGTTGTACACGCCCAGCAGGACCGCGACCGTCCGGAGCAGGCGGTGCCGGGCCAGCCAGCGCAGCCCCTCGGCGATCTGGGCGCGCACCGGCGGATGCTTCTCGCGGCTCCGCGGTGTGCGCGGCAGGGTGGCCACCAGGGCGGCCGAGCCCGCGAACGAGACGGCATCGAGCCCGAACGGCAGCACGGCGGCCGCGGCGAACAGCAGGCTGCCGACCGGCGGCCCGAGAAATGACTCCCCTAGGGTCAGGCTGACCTGCTGGCTGCCGTTGGCCTTGGGCAGCAGCGCGGGCGGGACCAGGGCCGGCAGGATCGCCTGGGCGGCATTGCTGAAGATGACCTCGGCGCAGCCCAGCAGCAGGCCGGCCACGCCGAGGACCGCGATGCTGGCCTGGCCGAACACGACCAGGCCAGCCACCGCCGCGACCACGGCCGCCTGCACGGCCTGGGACCGCCACATGAGCGTGGCCCGGTCGTAGCGGTCGACGAGGGCTCCGGCCGGGAGCGAGAGCACCATCCAGGGCAGGAAGGTCGCGGCGGTCACCACCGAGACCAGCCGGGGATCCCGGGTGATGGTCACCGCCAGCAGTGGCAGGGCCGCGATGAAGGCGCCGTCGCCGGTGCTGCTGATGGTGTTGCCCCACCACATATGCCAGTACGGACGGCCAAGCTTCGTCATGGTGGCCAGGGTGCGCCAGGCCCGGTAGGCACGCTATTTTTAAGTCACGGGCTAAATCCTGGCCCCGATCAGCAGAGCCGGGCAGGGTGAGCGTGTGCAGCTGGTACTCAAGCTGAGCGTAAGCGACCTGGCCGCGACCAGGTTCGCGATCTCGCCGCTGGCCGAGACCCTCCGGGCCGTTCAGCTGCTGGGCCGGACGGATACCCCCGCGGTGAACCGGCCCTGGGTCCGGTGGGCACGGGCCGAGCTCGGATCGCGGCCGCTGCGGCTGCCCCGGCTGTGGCCGCTGATCGAGCCCGGCCGGCGTTACGTGCCGGAGTTCCTGTTCCCGGCACCGCCGGTCGCCTTGCCCGCCATCGGCGAGGAACTGGCCCGGGTCTGCGCCACGCCGGCCGGGGCGGTGCGGGCCAGCCTGCGCCGGGTGTTCGGTGACGGCCCGTGGCCGGACAGCGCGCGCGAGCTGGACGCGCGGCCGGCGGAGTCCCTGGTGCAGATCGCGGCCGAGATGGCCGAATGCCACGGCCGGCTGATCGCCCCGCACTGGGAACGGCTGCGGTCGGTGCTCGAGGCGGACATCGCCTACCACGCCGGGCTGCTGGCCGGCGGCGGCGCCCGGTCGCTGTTCCGCGATCTGCATCCGGACTTCTGCTGGTCCGACGGCCGGCTCTGGCTTCGCGACGCGGAGAGCGGACCCATGGACGGCGGCGTCACCCTGGGCCCCGACGGGCTGGTGCTGACGCCGGGCGTGTTCAAATGGCCCGACTGGTCGGTGAAGCGGTCGACCAGCACGCAGACCGACCTGTGCTACCCGGCACGGGGCGCTGCCACCGTATGGGAGGACGGCGTCCAGGGGGCCGCGGACCCGGGGACGGCGGATCTGGAGCCGGTCGAGGCGCTGCTCGGGGTGCCGCGGGTCCGGCTGCTGGTCGCGCTGCGCTCCCCCGCGACGACGACCGCGCTGGCCCGGCGCCTTCGCGTCACGCCGAGCGCCGTCTCCCAGCACCTGGCCGTGCTGCACCGCGGCGCCCTGGTGGACCGGCAGCGCAGCGGGCGCATGGTGCTGTACCAGACGTCCGCTCTCGGCCTGGCCCTACTGGGTCAGGCCGGGCTGGGTCAGGCCGGGCTGGGGCAGGCGGGTGGCGTCCCGGCCCGGGCGGCCGCATCGTGAGGGCGGCGGCATCGTGAGGGCGATGGTCTACGCCGGCTTCGGGGTCATGCCGGAGCTGGCCGAGGTGCCCGATCCGGCGTGCCCGGATGATGGCGTGGTCATCGCGGTGGGCGCGACCGGTGTATGCCGTTCGGATTGGCACGCGTGGCAGGGTCATGACCCGGTGGCGCTGCCGCACATCGGCGGGCACGAGTTCGCCGGGGTGATCGCGCAGGCCGGTCCCGGTGTGAGCCGCTGGCACGCCGGGCACCGAGTGACGGTGCCGTTTGTGTGCGGCTGCGGCCGGTGCGAGTACTGCGAGGCCGGCCAGGCCCAGGTATGCCCGCAGCAGACCCAGCCCGGGTTCACCGGACCGGGATCGTTCGCCGAGTTCGTGGCCGTGCACGCGGCCGACGCGAACCTGGTCGCGCTGCCGCCGTCGGTGGACTTCGTGACCGCGGCCTGCCTGGGCTGCCGGTTCGCCACCGCGTTCCGCGCGGTGACCGCGCATGGCCGGATCCAGCCCGGCCAATGGCTGGCCGTGCACGGCTGCGGCGGGGCAGGCCTGTCGGCGGTCCTGATCGGGGTGGCGCTCGGGGCCCGGGTAGTGGCCGTCGACGTGTCTCCAGCGGCCCTGGAGCGGGCAGGCGAGCTGGGCGCGGAAGCGATCGTGGACGCCCGTTCGGCAGATCCGGCTGTCGCGGTGGCCGAGATCACCGGCGGCGGGGCGGATGTCTCGCTCGACGCCCTCGGGTCACCGGTGACCGCGGCCAACTCGGTCCGGTGCCTGCGCCGGCGCGGGCGGCACGTGCAGGTCGGGCTGCTGCTGGGCGGGCCGACCCCGGTCCCGATGGATCTGGTCGTGGCGCGGGAACTCGAGATCTACGGATCGCATGGCATGGCCGCCGACGACTACCCGGCCATGATGGCGATGGTGGCCGACGGCACGCTGCGGCCGGGCCTGCTGACCGGGAAAGTGACTGGCCTGGAAGATGTTGGCCGGGCGCTGGCGGCCATGGACGAGCCGACCGGTCCGGTCGCCGGGATCACGGTAGTCAGGCTGTTACCGGTAAAGCTCGGGGCGCCGGTCGCCGAGCAGGTCGTTATCGCCGGCCAGGCGCTTGTCCCGGGCCCGGGGCAGATCGGCGAGGGCGCTGAGGAGCACGGCCCGGTCGTCGAGGACCGGGCCGGCTAGCGGGTAGCCGTCCGGGCCGACGATGACCGAACCGCTGATCCAGGACACGCCGCGCTCGGCCCGGCAGCGGTCCGCCACCGCCACGAACACGCCGTTGGTCGCGGCCGCGGCCTGCGCCTTGATC
>JBAPYC010001091.1:0-5376 GCA_049284535.1 Streptosporangiaceae bacterium | reverse complement strand
GAGCCGGACGTGCCCCGCTACGACCTGAGGGCCGGAGAGCCCGACCTGTCGGCCTTCCCGCGCCGGGCCTGGCTGGCGACCGCGCGCCGGGTACTCGCGGCCGCGCCCGATCATCTCCTTGGCTATCCCGACCCGCGCGGCCTGCCCCAGCTGCGCATGGCCCTGGCCGATTACCTGGCGCGGGCCCGCGGTGTGATCGCCGATCCTGGCCACATCGTGATCTGCGGCGGATTTTCGCACGGGCTGGCGGCCGTCAGCCGCGTGCTGCGCTCGGACGGAGCGCGCGCGCTCGCGGTCGAGGCTTACGGGCATCAGGCGCACCGCGATATCGCCCGTCGGCAGGGACTGCGGCTGCGGCCAATGCCGGTCGACGACCGGGGCGCCGTGGTCGGCGCGGCCGGCGGTGCGGACGCGATGATGCTGACCCCGGCGCATCAGTTCCCGCTGGGCGTGACGCTGCATCCACGGCGCCGCCATGAGGTGGCCGACTGGGGCGGCCTGGTGATCGAGGACGACTACGACGGGGAGTTCCGCTACGACCGGCAGCCGGTCGGCGCCCTGCAGCCGCTCGCCCCCGATCGTGTGATCTACGCGGGCACGGCCAGTAAGAGCCTGGCTCCGGGGTTGCGGCTCGGCTGGCTGGTGGTGCCGCCGCGGCTGCTTGACGCGGTGACAGCCGAGCTGGACGGCGGGCCGTCCGGCCTGGACCAGCTGACCCTGGCCGAATTCATCACCTCGGGTGGCTACGACCGGCAGATCCGGCGGGCCCGGCTCGGCTACCGCCACCGCCGGGACCGGCTGGCCATGATGCTTCGCCGCCAGGGATGGCGGCCAGGCGGGATCGCGGCTGGCCTGCAGGCGGTGCTGGAGTTTCCTGAGGCGGAGACCGAGCGCACCGTCCTCGCCAGGACCGCGGCGCACGGGCTGACCGTTGACGGCCTGGGCCGGTACCGCGCCGCCCGCACGGACGACGGCCGGGCTGGCCTGGTCATCGGCTTCGCCCGGCCGCCCGAGCACGCGTACACCACGGCGCTGGCCCGGCTCAGCGCGATCCTGCCCGCGAGGCCGCGCGACTTATTACCGGTTTCTTACCCGCGCCCGGGTCGCGAGCCGGGCCGTCCGCCAGGCCGTACACAGGAATGCAGGGCCCGGCGCGCGGCCGTCATCGATGGCTTCCCGGCTTCAGGACGTGGCGGCCGCGCGCAGGCCGGGCCCGCGAAGCCAGCTGGGGTCAGAGCCAGCTGGGGTCAGAGCCAGCTGGGGTCTGGGAGGCGGGCGACCTGCATGGCGCAGAACCGCGACGTGGCCGGCGGCCGGCCAGGACCGTGCGCATGAGGCGCGCAGGGGTGGCGCCGGGCAGGCAGGGATTCCGTGCCCTGGCCGTGATCGCGCTGGCGGCTGCCGGGATCCTGGCCCTGACCGGCGGTCCGGCCCAGGCCGAGGGCGCTCAGGGCACGGCGGCCACCGCGGCCGCTCCGGCTGCCGTGAGCGCTCCAGCCTCCGTAAGCGCGCTGGCCGTCCCGGGCCGGCTGGTTCCGGGGCCGGGGGAGTGGTGGTTCGGCAGCTGGCACGTCGAGCAGAAGGTGTGGCCCCTCAGCCAGGGCGCCGGCGTGACCGTCGCCGTCCTGGACACCGGGGTCCAGGCCAGCCTGCCCGACCTGCGCGGTGTCGTGCTGCGCGGAGCCGACGTGAGCGGTGGTGGGGCGAGCGGCGGTGCCAGCGGGGACACCGACGGGGACATCGGGAACGACGGGCACGGCACCGCCGTCGCGATCCTGATCGCCGGCCAGGGATACGGCACCGGCATCGCCGGGATCGCGCCGCAGGCCAGGATCCTGCCGGTCAAGGTGGGCAACGCGGGGGCCGATTCGGCGGCCGCGGCCGCGGCCGGGATCCGGTTCGCGGTCCAGCACGGCGCCCGGGTCATCAACATGTCCTTCGGCGGCCAGGTGCCGTCACCGCGCTCCTGCGACCCGGTCCTGGCCAGTGCTGTCGGCTACGCCCTCTCCCGCGACGTCGTACTGGTCGCCGCCGCGGGCGACGCCGCAGTTCTGCCCGGCCCCATGGAGCCGGCCTCGTGCGCGGGCGTCCTCGCCGTGGCCGGTGTCGGGCCGGACGGATCCCTGTGGCCCGGCAGCACGCGCGAGCCCTACGTGGCCGTCGCAGCCCCGGGAGAACAGATCACCTTCGCCGGGCTGGACGGCCGTCACTCGACCACCGCGACCGGGACGAGCTTCTCCTCGGCGCTGGTCGCCGGTGCGGCGGCCCTGATCAGGGCCCGGTATCCGCATATGCCCTGGTACCAGGTCGATCAGCGGCTTATCGACACCGCGGCCGCCGCCGGGCCACGGGTGCCCAGCGATGCCTACGGCTACGGCGTGCTGGACCTGGCCGAAGCCGTGAATGCCACGGCTTACCCGCTGGCGCGGTCGGCACCGGACCCGGTGTACGCCCGGTTCCGCGCGTGGCTGGCCAGCCAGCCTCGGGCCGGCCAGACGCAGCACACGCAGGCATCAGACAGCCAGGCCCCAGCCAGCCAGGTCCCGGCCACCCAGGCCCCAGCTAGCCGGGTGCCGGCCAGCCAGACCCCGGCTAGTCAGGCGCGGGTCGCGCTGGCCTCGGCGGTGCGGTCTCCCGCGGGCATCACTCCCGTCGAGATCGTCATCATCGCGGCCGGCGTGCTGTGCGCGTTCGCGGCCGCCCTGGTCCTGGTGCTGCGGCTGTCGTCCCGGCGCCGGGACGCCTACAACGGGCGCCGCCGGCGAAAGGCGGGGCCGCAGGGCGCGGGAAAGCGGGTCGCCCAAAAGTGGGCCGTAGGGCAGCGGAGCACAGGGCAGCGGAGCACCGGGCAGCAGAGCACCGGGCAGCAGAGCACCGGGCAGCGCCACCCAGCGGCGGCGGTGAACCGTGAGTGGGAGCGAAGAACCTGGTCGTTCGGCCCATCTGAGGATGGAGGTTACGGCGGCGCGCCGTGGTACGTGCCCCCGCCTGGCTACGGCGCTCCTGGGCCGGGGGCTGAGCTATGGTCGCCGGGATCTGGCCCGGGCTACTGGCCGAACGGCGCGGGCGGCTCGAGCGACGGCTGGTCCAGGTAGGACACGACCACGGCGGCCAGGTCCGGCGAGGCGAAGATGTCGTAGTGCGTATAGCCGGGCAGGACGGCCAGCCGGGTCACCGGGCGCGCCGAGCCGTCCCAGTTCGCGTCGCGCAGGCCTCCGCCGAGCAGCGCGTAGAACTCCACCATGTGCGCGGGCCGGATCGCGTCGGCGTCCGCGTAGACCAGCATGACCGGCGCGGTGATCTTCGCAATATCCGCGGTCCAGTCGTAATCCCGCCGCAGCAGGTCCCCGGTCTTGTCCAGCAGCACCGGCCAGTCCTGCGCCCGGGGAGCGACCTTAGCGTAGACCTGGTACATCGGGGACTGCTTCATCCCTTCGGCCAGGTGGGCGCCCATCTGATCCATCCCGGCCAGGCTCTCGGGATACCAGCCATCCCGCCGGAACGGCTGGGAGACCAGCACCAGCCGGCGGACCAGGCCGGGGTGCTGGATGGCCAGGCGCAGTGCGGTGCCGCCGCCCAGCGAGTAGCCCATCACGTCGGCCTGGGCCAGCCCCAGGTGGCCGATCAGGGCGGCCACGTCGTCGGCCATCGTCTCGTACCGCAGCGGGCGGTCCACGTCCGCAGTGTGACCGTGGGCCTGCAGGTCGACCGTGATGACCCGGCGTCCCTTGGCCAGGGCCGGCAGGATCGGGGCCCACATCTCGCCCATGCCGAGGCCGCCGTGCAGCAGGATCAGCGGCTCGCCCGCGCCGTGCTCCTGGTACCACAGGGAAGTGCCGTTGACGTCGGCGTAACTCATGCCGTCACCTTCCTCGCGTCATCAACTTCTCACGAGTAGAACGGCACGGGCCGCGCAAACTCATCGGATGATCGATGAGCCCATCGTCTCCACAGGCGACCCCGCCAGCCGGTGGATGATCTCGTGCCGGTCCACGCCCTCGCCGAACATGCGCTCGGCCGCCGCGAAGGTGTCCCCCTCGCTGCGCCAGAGCTCTTCCACCACCTGGGTCGCCGCGTCGAGGAACTGCTCGCGCGTCATCCCCGGCGGCGGGTTGCAGGCGCCGAATTCGGCCTCGATCAGGGCTCTGCGGCCCTGGGGCTCGCCGATGTCTGACGGGGCCTCGTCCGGCAGCGGCACCGCGAACATGCGGCGTCCCACGACCCGGGAGAGCGCGGCCATGTCGGCGTCGCTGGCCGACAGATCGGCGACGTACCCGCGGATCGCGACGGCGTCCGGGTCGTTGTAGGCGGCATCGAACCGGCTCAGTATCCGGGGCAGCTGGTCCAGCAGGACGTCGGTGGCGGCCTCGTCCAGGTTCCGCCGGCTGGCTGACCAGCGGACCCACGCGGTCGCCGCGGGCTCCAGTTGCGCCTGCTGGGCGGGCGACAGCACGAAGGTGTTGGGCACGTGGCCTAGCAGGATGTGTGCGAGCTTGCGCGGTCCCACCTGCTCCGGCGGCTCACCGCCCGGGAACCGGCCGCTGTAACCGGTGAGCACCTCGGCCCAGAACCGGGTGGACTCCTCGTCGGCCGCGGCGGCCTCGGCGGCCAGCGGGCTCTTCATGAAGTCATCGACCGCGGCCGCGCGGTCGGCCGCGGTATACACCGGCGCCGGCTCGCCGTCGGCGGCCGGCAGGCGGCGCACCCGGGACCGGGCGATCGGCAGGTAGGCCGCCGAGTCGGTGGACAGGTCCTGGTAGGCGTCGTAGTCGGGGCGTTCCAGCGGCCCCTGCAGCCGCCGCCGCGCCTCGCCCAGGCTGATCTGCTCGGACTGCTCGAAATCCTTATCGCTGCTGCTGATGGCCTCGATCACCGTGGCCGCATTGGCGGACACGCCGATGGCCGAGGCCATCGGGATCCCGGTCCGGTCGATCTGCACCACGATGGCGTGCTCGGCCTCGCCATAGCGATACGTGACCGCGAACGCCTCGTCGTCGCCGAACACGTCGTAGCGCCGCCAGGCCTCCACGGGCGTCGCCTTGCCGATCCCGGTCACCCACTCCGGCGGGTACGCGCCGGCGCCGGTGAGTTCGGCCAGCGCCTCGCGGGCCACCCTCCGGGTGGCAGGCGTACCCAGCGCCATCAGCAGGCGGAGCAGCGCGGCTGCCTCCGGGGACCGCCGGCGGACCGCCTCATCCACCAGCACGGTGGAGATGAAGGTCTCGATCTCGGCGGGGTCGCGCTTCCCCGCTGCCCGCGGGACCGACATGCAGTATGCCGCCTCGACCTCGGCCCGCAGCAGGTCACCGGCCTCGATCGCTTCCCACATGCTGGCCAGTACCCGCTGGGCGGCCGCGGCCGCTGCCGGGCCCGACG